>JAITCX010000003.1 GCA_031282945.1 Elusimicrobiota bacterium | reverse complement strand
ATTATACAAACCAGCTTAACGGCACCAGAATTGTCTGCGGAAAAATAATCATCATCAGCAAGACAATTACGATGGCGATTAAGTACGGCCAAATCTTGGTTACAAGTTGTTCCATCTTAATTTTCGCTATACCGCATCCCACATTTAAAACATTGCCTACAGGAGGCGTTAGCAATCCAAAGACTGTCACTATAACAAAAATAAGTCCAAAGTAAACAGGATCAATTTTAGCGGCTCTCACAAGCGGCATAAAAATCGGCGTTAAAATTAAAATGATTGGAACCACATCCATAGACGTGCCGAGCAAAATAACTAAAGCGCAAATTAAAAACATAAGCAAAAGCGGATTTTCTGTAAAGCCTTGTAGGGATTGCGTTATCATTTGCGGCAATTGGCCGATAGTCATTAAATAAGAAGCCACATTGGCGCTTGCGGCCAAAAACATTATAACGCTTGTAACTTTTGCCGTTGCCACAAGAGCTTTCATTATTTCTTTCGGCGGCAGTTTTCTGTAGATGAAAGCGCCGACAAAAAAAGCATAGGCCACAGCCACCACGCCCGCTTCAGTCGGCGTAAAAACGCCGCTGCGCATTCCAACAATAATTATTACAGGCATCATAATTGCCCAAAAACCATTGCCAATCGATTTTAAATTTTCTTTGAGCGGCCGCTTTTCTTGTATCTTCAAATTCTGTTCTTTCTTTGCGGAAAAAAACCAAACTATAGCTAAAGCTACGCAGATATAAAATGCGGGAGCAATGCCTGCCATAAAAAGTTTGCTAATTGAAACGCCGGCGGTTACGCCGAAAATGATGAGCGGAACGCTGGGCGGCATAATTGGCGAAACAATATTTGCGCTGGCAATTAAAGAGGTAGCGCGTATTTTGTCATAACCCGAATTTACCATCATTGGAATTAAAATAGCGCCGAGCGCCGCAGTGCTTGCGACAGCGCTGCCCACGAGAGCGGCAAAAATTAAACAGGCGATAATTGTTACGTAGCCCAGTCCTCCTCTAAGCCTGCCCACAAAAACATTTGCAAATTCCACGATGCGCATGGTTAGGCCGCCTCTGTTCATGAACTCGCCCGCCAAAACGAAAAACGGCAAGGCCATCATTGCAGGGCTGTCGGCGCCGCGCATAAAATGCATGGCAAAAAGTTGGGCATGAGTTTGATCCAAATAAAACATTAATCCGAGTCCGCTAAATAAAAGCGATAAGGCAATCGGCAGTCCAATTGCAATGCCTCCTAAAAGGCAAATTAAAAATACAGTTATAATCATTGTTCGCCTCCTCCCCCGAGCATTTCCGTCTCTACATCTTCATCGCGAGCTTTTAATAAATCGGCAACGGATTCATGTTTTGCTATCAGTTTATAGATGTTTGCAAGACAAATTATCATCCCGCAAACGCCGGTAATAATTCCTATGCCGTATAAAAATGCATAAGGGATGCCAGATGCTTCGGCGGTATTTTCAAAATTTAATGCCGTAAGCCCCCAACTGCCGTATGCAAAAATTGCAAACAAAACAAGAGAAATTGCTTGGACGAGAAAATAAACAATTTGTCTTGCTTTGTTAGGTAAGCGCGAGAGGACGGTGTCTACAAATAAATGTCTATTGTCGCGCAGGGCGCCGATAATGCCGATATAAATAAGCCATACAAAACAGAATCTTGCCAGCTCCTCTGACCAAATCAGAGAAGAATTGAAAAAATAGCGCAAGATAACGTTTGCTAGTGTAAAGAGAACCATTGCAAGCAAAAGAATAGCCATGAAGTATTCCGTTGCTCTAAATAGTCTATCCAAAAAAGTTTTTTTCATCTTTAGCTCCTCAATAAAAAAGGCTTTTACCTCTAAATGGCAGAGATAAAAGCCTTCGGAAAATAAGCGTAACAGTAAATTCTCTTTGCCTTATTGAACGTTTATAGCTTTAGCTTTTGCAACTAAATCTCTCGCCCAAGGGTATTCTTTATAAAGATCAGTGTAGATAGGTTCTACCAATCTTTGCATTTGCGCTTTTTCATCATCGGTAGGAACGGTGACTACTAAACCATTATCGGCAAGGAATTTCTCGTCTTCGGAAATGCTCTTTTTGTAATGATCCCAAGCATAATCGGAAGCTTCTTGAGCCGCTTGAGCTACAATGGCTTGCTGCTCAGGAGTTAAGGATGCCCAGAATTGCGGGCTTGCCAAAATTTCCAATGAGGCGACCATGTGGTTTGTTTCAAATACATATTTTTGCACTTCGTACCAGCCATAGCTGATGAGCGTTCTCAATGGATTGTCTTGGCCGTCAATAACTTTTTGCTCTAAGGATGTGAATATGTCGCCCATGGGCAATATCACAACATTTGCGCCTAAAGCTTTTGCCAAAGCAATATGGATTTTATTGTTTGGCATACGGATTCTTTGACCTTTGAAATCCGCTAACTTTTCAAGCGGTTTTGCGCTGCTGAAAGAGCGCACGCCGTTTGGACCCCATCCTAAAATTTTAATACCAGTTTTTTCCTCAAGAACTCTTGCAATCTCTCCGCCAACTTCAGGACTGTTGTAGACAGCTTGAGCATGATCTACGCTACGATACAAAAATGGGAAATCTGTAATTAAGATCTGTGGAACTTCATTGTAAAAATAAGATCCAATAACGATTACTTCCAATTTACCATCTTTTACGCTGTCGTAAAGTTCTCTCTCGCCTCCCAAAACTCCGTCAGGAAATAACTGAACTTCAATTGCGCCGTCTGTTTTTGATTCAATAATTTCTTTGAATTTGTCGTTCATTGCAACTGCAACTGATTGTGTTGCGGGAACGACTATTCCAACTTTTACAACTTTCTCAACTTGTTTTTTCCCGCCGCAAGCTGAAAAAGCTACTGTAGCAAAAACAGCCGCTAGGCAAAGCGCTACCAACTTCTTCATAAGGCCTCCTTAAATTCTATTTGCTCCAAAGCGGAGCTGCTCTATTATATCATTTTTTATCCTGAGCTGTTAACAACTTTTACAAAAAGAAATAGTTGTAAAATTAGCGCTTGAGAAATAAAGGCGAAGGGGGCGTCGTCGTTCTTTTTATTATTGTTATTGTTAATTGTTTAATGTGTGAGATGGGATAGAATTTTTGTGTGGAAATTTTTTTGTGTTGTTTTGTCGTTGCTGTTGTCTTTGTTGTGTCGTGCTCTCGCCCGCGCTCTTTTGGTTTTGCGGCGTAGCGGAGCGTAAGCACTGCTATGCGAGAAATTTTTTTCGCCAAGAGGGCAAGGGAAACTGGAAGTTTCGCTTGCCCTCACCCACGCGGGCGTGACAGTATAGACTGCTGTCAGTCACGTCAACAGTAGAGTCGGCGCGGGGGCGAAAAAAATTTTCGCAAGCGCGGCGCCGCAAAATCAAAAGGTAGCGCAAAAAAATAAAGAGAAAAAAGATTAAATAGCGTTAATTTTCTGTTTCTCTTTTGTAGAAAAGAGAAGCAAGTTGCGAGTGTCGTTTTTTTTGTTTTGGCAAAAGGAATTTCTGTCTCTCTTTTTCAAAGAGAGAATAAATTTGTAAGCGCAGTTAGTTTTTCTGTTTCTCTTTTTTTCAAAAAGAGAAAGCTACCATTGCTTTTCTGTTTCTCTTTTTCAAAAGAGAAATAATTTCCAACTCTTTTTTACAAAAGAGTTAAGGAAGGTTTTAAAAGCTTGCTCCAAACATGAAAGAGATATCGCCTGTTTGCGTTTGGCTGATATATGTGCCTCTCAGTCCAAGCGGAAATGGAAATTTCCAAAAGGTATAAGCGGCGCTTAAGCCGACTCCTGTCAATTGTCTATAAAAATTTTCGTCTGTAGTAATGGCGTTTTCAATAAAAGGCGACAGCGATAAAAATCCTGTTTTGCTTTTAAAAACATATGTAACAAAATTTATCCCGACTGCCGCAATGTGACGTCCTCTAAACTCAAAAGAATAACTGCCTCTTTGGAACATATCGGATGTTTTTACCCTGTCATAATCTGGGGAAACAAAAGCGTCTGCATAAGAAAAATAAACTCCAATAATATCTCTGCCCGGCAGCTCCAAACTCAGAGCTGTTTTAAGATAAGCTTTTGAGATATCATATTCGGAGCCTGTCAATTTATTTCCATTTTCATAGTCTATTGAAGCCGTATATCCAAATGAAGGACTTGGCAAACGTTTAAATCTATCGCCTAAATCGGAAACGCCGAGTCCAAAAATTGCGCCCACAGATCCCATTCTTGCGGCGCCCCCCCACATATTTTTTGAAAGTCCCAAACCAAATAGCGCAGTGTTATGAAAGCCGTTGTTTTGAGGATATCTTACATCGCTATAATTGTAGCCCACCGAAAAAAAGAACATCTCGCTTAGCGGGCGGCGCCATCCGATTTTCCATGATTCTTCTTTTACAATTTGTTCGTCTATCAATGTCAACTTCTCATTTTTATTGGAGCTAGAAAAGAAACTTGAATTGCTGTATGCGCCGTTGTCGTAGACGGACTGGGTATAATCCATATTAGTCAAGGAGACGCTGAAGGCATTTTTCTTTATGGATAAAATATTGCTAAACATATAATTTTTTTCGGAGAAAGCTCCCCCCAACATTACAAATTCTCCAAACCTAAATAAATTATTTTCCATAAGCAATATGGATACGCCTTGGCTTTGACCCGAAGTAGCCATTATAAACGGAAAAACAAAATATCCATCTTGGGCATTGATATTTATTGTTAAGGTATTGTCTGCATTTTTAACTATGTCAAAATCTATTGTTTTAAAAATGCGCATGTCATGCAAGCTTTGTTTTGCAATTTCATATTTTTTTAATGTGAAAATTTCACCTTCTTTTAATGGAAAATTTCTTTTAGCAATTTGAGGAAAAAGTCGTTTTGTTGTGATATTTATATGTGAAATAGTTTTGCCTTCAAAATTTTCTTGAATGTATTTATTCTCTGCGGCATCGTCTGTATTTTGAGATATTTGCGTATCTTCAACTCGCGGCGCTTGGCGAGAATTTTGATTTGCATTAGGCTTTTTGTTTTCTTGAGCATAAATAGTAATAGTTGTAAAGAGTAGAATAACTGCTATCGTAATCGCTTTCTTGATCATAATTGCTCCTTTTTATTTTTTAGTTAATTCGTATAAAATTATGGCGCTTGCGCATGATACGTTTAAAGATGAGATATTTTCTTTTTGTGCAATTGAAATAATTATATCGCAATTCTTTTTCACAAGCTTGCCAAGTCCTTCCGATTCATTTCCCATGACCAAAGCCCGTGGGGAAGGAATATTAGTTTGGGAGATGTCGTCATATCCGTTTTCCGCTCCAACAATCCAAAAATTATTTTTTTTGAGCAGCGCAATGGCATTATTTAAATTTGATACTAGCGAAATTAAAATATGTTCCACCGCTCCTGCGGAAGCTTTTGCAACGGTTTCATTTATTGCCGCAGAATGCCATTTTGGAATTATTACGCCGCTAGCTCCAAAGGCAACGCAGTTTCTAATGATTGCGCCTAAATTATGGGGATCGTAAATTCCGCAAAGCAAAACAATTAGGGGATTTTGGGATGCAAGAGCTTTAGAAATTATCTCCTCAGGTTCGACATATTCTTTTGGCGAAACTTCAGCGATAATGCCTTGAGAATCCTCAGAAAATTTATCTAATTTGTCTGGGTTAACGCAATGAAATGCGATGCCTTTTTGTTTTGCAAGCTGTACGATTTCATTTATTTTTGCGCCATGGGCAGTTTGAGAAATATAAATTTTATTGATACTTCTCGTGGAAGATTTTAGAATTTCCAAGACGGGATTTCTGCCGTATACAATTGATGTATTTGGTGAGGTATCTGTATTTTCTTGCGCTGTGGATTGGTTGATGCGGCGCGGGGGTTTAGAATATTTATTTTTTTTATTCATTTTATTTATTCAAATCGCTCTGATCAAAACAATGAGGCAGAAGCTCGGATATTTTATAAATGTTTAAATTTCCATTTTTGTCGTTTATGATAATATCGGCTTTGGGGGCAAGTTCCAAGATGACTTGGCGGCATGCTCCGCATGGGAAAACATTTCCTTGTTTTGTCCAAACTGCCAAAGCTTTTATATTGGGATTTTTTGCATTGGAGAAGGCATTAAATAAGGCGGAACGTTCGGCGCAATTGGACAAACCGTAAGAAGCATTTTCTATATTTGCGCCCAAGAAAACTTCCCCTGTTTGCGTTAAAACAGCGCATCCCACATTAAAATGAGAATAGGGGGTATAGGCATTTTCTGAAACTTTTTGAGCTTGCCGCGCAAGCTCTACATATTCTTGCTGCATAAAATTCTCCTTTGAAATATAATGAGACATAAAAATACATAATTTGTGGATTATACAAAATATTATAATTATTTATAAAGTAGGCGCGGGAAAAATAAGTAAAAAGCAGGGCAAAAAAATATTTAGAAATGATTAAAGAGCGTTAATTTTCTGTTTCGCTTTTACGGAAAGAAGAAGTAAGCTGCAAACGGTTTTTTATTTCTTTGGCAAAAGAAATTTCTGTCTCTCTTTTTGAAAGAGAGAATTAGCTTATAAGCGTAGTTAGTTTTTCTGTTTCTCTTTTGGCAAAAAGAGAATTCATCGTTTTTATTAAACAATAAGTTTTCTATAATATTAGAATATTAGTGTTGTAGAAATTTTTTGATTTGTGATTTTATAGCAATGAGTTAAATATAGCGAAATTTACCTTTCTTGTTTTTAATAATAATGCGGCCGATTGATAAAGCTAATTTAATTGAAATTAAAAATAATAGAATTTTATAGTTATAAAATTTATATTATAAAAACAAAAAAGGAAAAATAAAGATGAATTCACAAGTAAATTCAAATCAAATTTCAGTGGATATTCAATTGAAGTATAGCTTTACAGATAAAAATAAACACTTTATTAATGCGGAAATATTTAATAAGTGTGAAACAAAATTCATTGAAGGTATGCAGGTAATAAATGAATATCTTGATTCTAATTCTTTAGTAGAAATTAATATTGCCGCAAGGAGAAAAGGAAGCTCGGAAAGCATATACCTATTTACTAGTCATAGTCCATTAGTAGTAGCTCTTATTGCCGCTGCCGCTACAGTATTTTTGAAGAAATTTTTAAAAACTTATGGGCGGGTGATAAAAAGATAAACGTAAGGTTGGACAATGTTCTAAAAATAAAAAAGGCTGTAAAAAATAATGAATTAACAGAAGATGATTATGATTATATTGTTGGCAACAATAAATATTTTATTAGTAAAAAAAGTGAATATTTTAAGATGGCCAAAAAAGATA
The DNA here is from genome assembly GCA_031282945.1 of Elusimicrobiota bacterium. Classification (GTDB taxonomy): domain Bacteria; phylum Elusimicrobiota; class Endomicrobiia; order Endomicrobiales; family Endomicrobiaceae; genus JAITCX01. The sequence goes on along the minus strand of JAITCX010000003.1, from coordinate 2,298 downwards.
AGACTATAAAATTCATAGAGATTAGCAGTAATACAAAAAATGGTGGAGATTTAATTTTTCAACCCATAAAAGTTCCTAGTGAAAGGTTTAATGAGTTTATTCTACAAAAAGAATCAGTCCAAGAGGAGACCGAAAGGGAAGTAAAAATTTTCATAGTATGTCCCGTATTAGTAAAAGGCAGTAAATGTAAATGGAAGGGTTACATGGGCAATGAATCTATTGAATTTGGAATAACAGATGAAGTTTTTTTAACTCAGGTGTATGCGCATGAAATTAAGTTTGCCAATGGCAGTTTTATAGAATGTACATTGAAAACGATTACAACATTTATGGGTAATATGGAGAAGTAAAGGTTTCACGAATAGTTACCGAGATTATAGCTTTTGGAGAAGGAGATTATTTTAGTAAACCCATAAAAATAAAAAGACTACCGAACAATGACAATCCCCAACCATATTTATTCCCACGCAAAGAGTTAGAACCGCCAGAGGAAGAAGGAAAGTAAAAAAATTTAATAATATCTTTTTAATCGCACCTATTTCCATTAATATAATAATATAATGAGTAATAGCTCACGTGTTCGCTATGCAAACCATTTCTGTTTTTAATGAAATGTCTTATATAGTAAGAATGCATGATTTTTTGTGTTTTGCGGCATATTTTTTTTAATATTAAAGTTTGGTCTATTTTTTATAACAGAAATAATTTTTTCTTTTTATAAATTATAAAGGTTCGCGTGCGATTTCTTGGTTTTGACTAAAAATCTCAAAAAATGTATATTTAATAACAAAGTGGCGATCATTTGATCCCTTAAGAAACGGGGGTCAAATGATCGCTTTTTTATATATTAAGGAGAGCTTAAATGCAAGATACAAATCAGCCAAAAAACGTCCCCCAAAAAAATGCGCAAAATGCCGGCGCCCAAGATTCTAAAACTCCGCAGATATCTCAATCCGATTCGTCCAAAGAAAAAAATATAAAGGTTAATAAAAATCCTCAAAAAAAAGTTGAGCCAAATCAACCTGCCGAGCAGGAAGCCGCTCCAATTCAAACTTTGATTTCTCAAAGAAAACAAAAAGCCGCCGCTTTGCGTTCTTTAGGGATAAACCCATACATTGCAAAATATCCGTATCCCTTAGAAAAAATTGCGGATGCCGCTTCCAAGTTTTCTTCCCTTGAGCATGGCCAACAAGCGGATGATGTTTTGCATATCGCCGGACGCGTCATGACCTATCGCAATATGGGCAAAGCGGCTTTTATAGATTTGCGCGATGCTACCGGTAAAATGCAAATTTATGTCCGCGCCGATCAAATGGGAGTGGATCAATATAAACTTTTTAAAGAAATGGTGGATTTATCCGATATCATTGCCGTCAGCGGAACGCCTTTTAGAACCCGCACAAATGAACTCAGCATTTTAGTAAAAAGTTGGACAATGCTTACAAAAGCTTTCCGCCCGCTGCCTGAAAAATGGCATGGTTTAAAAGATACCGAGACCCGATACCGCCAGAGATATTTGGATTTAATTGCCAATGAAAATGTGAAAGATATTTTTATAAAAAGGGCAAAAATAATTTCTAGCATTAGAAATGAATTAAACGCTTTGGATTTTATTGAAGTGGAAACGCCGATTTTGCAAACGCTTGCAGGCGGGGCAACTGCAAAACCTTTCGTCACTCATCACAATGCTTTGGGCATCGATTTATTTCTGCGCATAGCGCCGGAATTATTTTTAAAACGTTTGGTTGTTGGCGGATTGGAACGCGTTTTTGAAATTGGCAGAAATTTTAGAAATGAGGGCATAGACAGAAATCACAATCCTGAGTTTACAATGTTGGAACTTTACCAGTCCTATGCGGACTATAATGATATGATGGACATAACTGAAAAACTAATTAAATCGGCGGCGCAAGCCGTGGACTCAAAGTTGAATTTAAACTTTTCCAAAAAGAAAATGTTTGACCTTATAAAAGAATATACAGATTTGGATTTATTGCCTTTTCTGGAAAGTCCTGATTTGTACGAAAAAGTCCGCCATCTAAATTTAGATATTTCTCCAACTGCGCCCGCCCAAAAAATTTTAGACGAGGTTTTTGACAAAATGGTTGTGCCGCATTTAACGGCTCCGACTTTTGTTATAGATCATCCGGCGGTTTATTCGCCGCTTACAAAAGTGAAATTTGATGAGCCGCAAATTGCCGAGCGTTTTGAGCTTTATATAAACGGTATGGAAATCGCCAACGCTTATTCCGAGCTAAACGATCCAAATTTGCAGAGAGAAAATTTCACAAAACAAAT
>JAITCX010000218.1 GCA_031282945.1 Elusimicrobiota bacterium | reverse complement strand
ATTTTTACAATCTCAGGATGATACGGCAAAACAAATTCCTCAAGCCTATTAAAAAGCATTTTGGAAATAATATCTTTCGTAAGCGGACCAGTTAAAGCGGATCTAATTTTATGAAATCTGTCCGTAGTTGTCAACGGAAATTTTACCGTCTTAAAAATATCGGCAGTCGCAATAGAATAATTTGGATTTACTAAAACAAAACTCAAATGCCCCATGCAATTTAATGGTGTGACAATCTCCCCAATTCCCTCGCAAAGCGCCGTATGCCCCGTTAAAAAAAAGGCGGTATCCGCCCCCAGTTTTGAAGCAATTTCTGCAAGAATACTTTTAGAACATTTTATATCAAATAATTTTACTAAAGCTTTAATAGCGCTTGCTGCATCAGAAGATCCGCCCCCCAGCCCTGCGCCCATTGGAATATTCTTTTGCAAAAAAATATTAAACCCCGCAGAAATTGAAAAACGCTCTTTTATTTTTTTGCAAGCTTTATAAATTAAATTGCTTTCATCGCATGCTAAATCTTTATTGCTTGAAGTCAAAACTATATCGCCCGTAGAGTTTATCTCAAAAGAAATTTCATCATATAGATCAATTTCCTGCATTATGGTTATAAGATTATGATAGCCGTCAGGACGGCGGTTTATAAGCTCTAAAAATAAATTTATTTTTGCCGGAGCTAAAACTTTTATAGCTTTCATTCTTTTGGAATAACTATATGTTCAGTTGCAAAATTATATTTTTCTGTCTGGAGATAAACAGTAAAATCCAATTTTTTAGAGGTAATTTTTATTTTTGCAGGCAAACGCGAATTTGCAAATTTTAACTCTGAGAGAATATAAATATTTATATCATCAGAGCGTATTTCTTTGACATTAGAGTCTTTAGCAGACAAAACCAAAGTCATACCTTCAGCTATATACAAAACATTATCGCCTTCTCTTTGCGTTTTGGCATTATAAAATTTATTGTAGAACCCTCCGCTAAAAATTTGACTTGCAAAGTTTAAAAGATTTAAAAGACTTGGGTCTATTTCATTTTCCACTGCTCTCGGTCTAAAAATCGTTTCACCGTCTTTTAGAAAAATTTTTGCTTGGCTTAAAATTATATCAGCTGGAAACTCTAAACTTATGCCTTCCCCGCTTACATAATTAAAAAGCAAATAAGTCTGCTTTTTAAAAATAAATTTTTGAGCGCTCACAATAAACCCAGCTTGCAATATGGATTGCCTTATAAACTGCGTTTGGCTTGCAAAAAGCATCTTGGAAAAAAGCTCATCATCTGTCATATTTTCTTGCGTTTGTTCTAATTTCTTTTTGGCCGCCGTATCCCCCCCTTCATTTGCAAGCCAATAAGCCACCCAGCCTTCAGGATAATTTTTTAAAGCTACATATGCATCGCCTAAATGTTCATAACCAAGAGGATCACGTGTATAATTTACGCCCGCAAGCAAAAACTTTACAGCTTCCTCTAAACGCATTGTGCGCTCGCCCCGCGGCGAGGATGGATTGATCGCCATTTTATAATACAAAACTCCTAAACTATCCAAAAACACACCATTTTGCGGCGCTTTCATAACAGCGCTCTCAAGCAAAGTCTTAGCCTGCGCTAAATCCCTCTCTTGAGTCAAATAAAAATTTCCCAAATAATTTAAAGTGCGCGGATTTTCAGGATCCATTTCTAAAGATTTTTTCAAATTAGTTTCAGCTTGTTCAAAATCTTTCTTTTTATCGTATGCAACTCCAAGAAAAAAATATACATCCGCTATATTGGGATTTTTTTGCGCAATTTCCTCAAAACAAGTTATCGCTTTATCATATTTTTTATCGTCTAAATATGTAAAACCTAAAAAGAAGCGCACTTCGTCATTTGTGGGATCTATCTTTAATGCCTGCAAAAAATATTTACTTGCAGGATCATATTTTCTCACAAGCATATAAAAGTATCCAAGTTTTGCTATAACTATAAAATTCTTTTCCCGTTTATCTATAAACTCAAACTCTTCTATAGCCTTCTCAATATTGCCCATCCTCTCATACACAGCTCCAAGCCAATAAGCCGCATTGAGATCGGTGGGAGCAACTTTTTGCGCTTCGAGTAAAGTTTGTAAGGCTGGTTCTGTCTGGTCCATTAAATAATAACATCTGCCCATATAAATTAAAACATAGGGGTTTTGCGGAAACAATTCTAAAAGTTTTTTATATTCGCTCTGAGCTTTTGTATAGTCTTTAAGCGTTTCATAAACTCTAGCTTTTGCAAGATATGCCTCGCCGATTTCGGGTTTTAATTTTATTAGTTCGTCATAAGTTTTTATCGCTTGCTGATTTTCTCCCTGCCTTTCATAGACAAGCCCAAGCTGCAAATATCCCGCAATGGATTCTGGATCTTGCTCTAAAAAACGTTTCCAATAAGTTGCCGATTGCGGCAGATCATTGTTTAAAAGGTATTGACTTGCAAGAGCGCTGAGCGCAACTTCATTGGTTGAATCCATTTGCAAAGTTTTAGTCCAAAAATTTTGAGCTGTTTGCGTTGAATCGGCAACTAAATAAAAGTTTCCTAAAAACGCTGTGGTCTTAGGATTTTCGCCGTCAAGCTTATCCAAAACTTGAGCGGTTTCTAAAGCTTCGGCTTTTTGACCTAACTGCCAATACAAATATAAAAGATCTTTATAAATGGCGAAAGCATTGGGATCATCTTTAATGCCCAGCTCATAATCTTTTCTGGCGGCTTTTAAATTCCCAGACCTCTGCTCAAGCAAACCTTTTAAGTAAGCCTTATATGCATCAAAACTTTGCGCAAAAACATTTGCGCAAAATAACGTTAAAATTGAGACGATAAAAATTATTTTTATTCTATTCATTGTATTTGTTTTCTTAAAATTATAGCGTCAAGCTTTGCCCCATAATATTTAGGACGCCTCCCAATTTCCGTAAAATTAAAACTCTCATAAAATTTTATAGCATTTATATTATTTGCTCTCACTTCCAGAAAAACTTCATTTGCATTTAAGCTTTTTGAAAACTCAAGAAAATCTAATATCAGCTTGCTTGCAAAACCTTGGCGCCTATAATTTTGCGAAACGGCAATTTTTAAAATATGCGCCTCATTAAAAACTATTTGAAAAACATTATAACCTAAAACTTTTTCATTTAATGTCAAAACTTTAAAATACGTATTTTTATCTGGATAATCCAAAAACATTTTTTCTGTCCAAGGATTCTCAAAAGATTCGGTTTCTATTTTTAAGACTTCAGATAAATGCGATAAATTGAAATCTAAAATCTCTAACATACATTAATTCTCTTTTATAAAAAAGTTTTGGAAATTATTTCTCTTTTGAAAAAGAGAAACAGAAAACTGATAATAGGATTTAATAGCTTTCTCTTTTTGAAAAAAGAGAAACAGAAAAACTAACGACGTTTAACTCTTTTATAAAAAAGAGCGAAAAATTATTTCTTTTGAGAAAAGAAACAAAAAACAACACATGGAGCTTACCTCTCTTTTCTATAAAAGAGAAACAGAAAAGTAACGCTCTTTTAATATTTTTCTTTATTTTTATTTTTGCGCTTCCTTTTTATTTTTTAGCCACGCGCCATGCGAAAATTTTTTTCGCCCCCGCGCCGACTCTACTCTTGACGTGACAGACAACAGTCTGT
>JAITCX010000080.1 GCA_031282945.1 Elusimicrobiota bacterium | reverse complement strand
ATGTTAAGGGGGAATTTTCAACGGGGGCAGGGCGGGCGGATATTGTGTGGGAATATGGAAAGTGTACAATAATTATAGAAGTTAAACATATAAAGAAACCTCCAAAACCAAATGATGAGGATAAAAAAGAAAATAAAGAGGCGGATGAAAAAATAATTGAGAAGTTGGATAAATTAAGCAGGCAGGCGCTTGATCAGATAAAAGAGAAAAAATATTATGTTGGGCTTGATAAACCGCATGTCAAAATAATATTGATAGGGACGGCGGTAGACGGCGAAGAAAAAAAGTTAAGAGCGCTTTTGAAATTATTGAAGGCTAGTTTATAAAATAGAATTAAAAAAATTGAAATTTGTAGGTTATTAAAAGGAGGAGTTATGTCTGGCAGTTTTAACGATACGGAAATTTTTAACCTCATAGAAAAGGAGCTAAAAAGACAGAAGGAAAATATCGAGCTGATAGCTTCGGAAAATATTGTCAGCGAGGAGATTCTGGCAGCCGACGGTTCATGTTTAACAAATAAATATGCCGAAGGCTATCCCGGTAAAAGATATTACGGCGGGTGCGAAGTAGTAGATGAAATTGAAAGTATTGCAATTGGCAGAGCAAAAGAATTGTTTAATGCAGGTTTTGCAAATGTTCAAGCTCATTCGGGCAGTCAAGCCAATTTTGCAGTTTTGCTTGCGCTTTTAAAACCGGGCGATACAATTTTGGGTTTGGATTTGGCGGCCGGCGGCCATTTGACGCATGGCCTAAAAGCGAGCGTTTCAGGCAAATGGTTTAATGCTATTTCTTATGGGGTAAACGCTGATGGATTTATAGATTATGACAGCGTAGAAAAACTTGCTAAAGAACATAAACCAAAATTAATTATCAGCGGCGCAAGCGCATATGCGCGTTTTTGGGATTTCAAAAAAATAGGCGAAATTGCAAAATCTGTGGGGGCTTGGCATATGTCGGATATCGCCCATTATGCAGGTTTAATTGCGGCGGGGCTTTACCCCTCCCCAATAGAATATGCGGATGTCGTCACCAGCACAACGCATAAAACGCTGCGCGGTCCGCGCGGCGGTTTGGTTTTAACAAACGATGAAACGATCGCTAAAAAAATTAATTCCGCTATTTTCCCGGGCGAGCAGGGCGGACCTTTAATGCATATCGTTGCGGCAAAAGCTGTTTGTTTTGGAGAGGCGCTAAAACCAGAGTTTAAAGTTTATCAAAACCAAGTTTTAAAAAATGCTAAAGAGTTGGCTAGAACACTTAAAGAAAACGGATTAAAAATTGTTACAGACGGTACGGATTCGCATATGTTTTTGGTGGATTTGCGGCCTGTAAACGTTACGGGAAATATTGCGCAAGAAGTTTTGGAAAAAGCAAATATAACATTAAATAAAAATTCCATTCCATTTGATGTTCAAAAATCCTCTATAACTTCTGGCATAAGAATAGGCTCCCCTGCTGTTACAACTAGGAATATGAAGGGAACTGAAATGGTTGAAATTGCAAATGCAATTTCAAGAGTTTTAAAAAATATAAACGATCCAAAAGTTGTCGGTGAAGTCAAGGAACAAATGAAAGCTCTGTGCAAAAGATTTCCAATTTATAAAAATTTGGGAAATGGTCATGAAAGTTTGGCTTGAGTTAAGAGGTTGTTTATGCGCATAACTTTCCGCCTGCCTGCCTCAACTTCAAATTTTGGTTCGGGTTTTGATGTTTTAGGAGCGGCCTTAACATTGTATAATGAATTTAGCATTGAGCAAGTTTCAATGCCGGCGCAGTCGGGAATTTTTATAAGCGGGCAAGGTTGCAAAGGTTTGCCAAAAGATGAAGCAAATATTGTATGGAAAATTTTGCAAGAAACGCTGCGGCGTTTGGGAAAACCAGCAATAAAATTGTCTGAGTATAAACTTACAATTTCTTGTAATGTGCCTTTGGCAAGCGGTTTGGGATCTAGCGCAACTGCCGCGGCCGCCGGCATAGCTTTAGCGGATGCGGTTTCAAATGCAAAACTTACAAAACAAAATATGGCTGAAATTGCAACTGAAATTGAAGGCCATCCAGACAATGCCGTCCCTTGCATTATGGGCGGTTTGTGTTTGTGCTTTTTGCAAAACGGCAAATTGGATTTTTGTAAAATAGATACGCAAAAATTAAAGATTATTATTGCGCATCCCGCATTTGAAATAAGCACGCATAAAGCGCGTCAAGCTCTTTTAAAAGAATATCCTCTGGCGGATATAGTTTTTAATATTTCACATGCATCGCTATTTGTTTTTGCTTTGCAGACGCAAAGGTATGATCTCTTGGAAGCGGCATTAGACGATAAAATCCACCAACCTTATAGAATAAAAAATATTGATTATGCAGACGAGGTTTTTAACGCCGCCAAAAAAGCAGGCGCTTTTGGAACTTTTATATCAGGATCGGGTCCGTCGCTTGCCGCTATTTCAAATAGCGAATGCGCTCAAGGCATTGCGCAGGCTATGAAAAACGCTTGGGTTAAACGGGGTATAGAAACAAAATCGTTTATTTTAGATTTTGATGAACAGGGGTTGGTTAGATTGTGAGGAGGATTTATGGCAAATTTTAATGAAGTATTTTCTGTAAGAAGCGAGAGATTATCGGTTAGTTTAATTGCGGCTTTAGAGTCCAGACATTTTGAGGCTTATTATTGTCCTACAAAAACAGATGCTTTAAACAAAGCTCTTTCTTTAATTGCGCCTAAGACGTCAGTTTGTTGGGGCGGGTCGGAGACAATTGGAGAAATTGGATTGATTGATGAGCTAAGAAAGAGAGATCAAAATGTTTTGTTAGATGTAGACAAACCAAATTCAAAAGAAGAAAGAGAGCAAGTTAAACGAAACGGTTTTTTTGCAGACAACTTTTTGATGAGTTCAAATGCGATCACAGAGGATGGACAATTGGTAAATGTAGACGGGTTCGGCAATAGAGTTGCATCTTTAATTTTTGGACCTAAAAGCGTGATAGTTGTGGCTGGAATGAATAAAGTTTGTGCAGACTTGGAAAGCGCAATAAGCCGCGCAAGACATTATGCCGCTCCCTTAAATTCTACGAGATTGGAAATTCAGGGAACGCCTTGTATGGCGACAGGCAAATGCTGCGATTGCAAAAGTCCAAATTGTATTTGCGCTCAAATTGTCATAACTCGGTTTTGTAAAGGAGATAGACGTATAAAAGTTATTTTAGTAGGTCAATCATTGGGGTATTAGAAAGATATTAGAAATAAAAAAGCCCCTTGCTTTTGCAAGGGGCTTTTTTTTTGAGTTAAATTTTAGAGATAATTTATTTTTACATTTGCGTTCATATCTTTTAGAAATTCTCCAAATTCTATATAAGAATCATTGTCAAAAATGCTAGTTAAAATATTTGCCAAATTTTGCGAGGAGGAATTTACTAAAAAGTCCGCCTCAAAACCGCGTTCTTTTAAAATAATTTTTCCTTCAACAGCGATAGGTATGCCGTCAAATTTTAAATCGGTAATATAAAAAGAATTGTCATTTTTATCAAATCTAAAATTTAGAGCTACGCTTGTATAAGAACTAGATCGTTTTTGATTTAAATAGAAAAATAATGTCCCATCAAAAAAATCTGATGGTTTGTAAATGTCGGCTTCCAATAAAATGTTTTTGAAAAACAAAAGATTTTGATTTACCCTAAGCGTTAAATTTCCATTGTCGGCTTTAATATTGTTTATTTGAAAAACATTGTTTAGCGGCCGAGACTTAAAAAAACTTGACATATAATAATTTAAATTATCCAAAAACTTTGTATATCTAAACTTGGTAATTTCATCATAACTTAAATTTATGTTAAATCCGTCTATATTGAGATTTCTCAATGTGAGTTTGCCCATAATTAAACGGTATATAACAGCTCTCGTTTGAAAATTTTCTATGGTAACTTTGGGCGCATTGATATCTTTGAATATGCTAAGCCCTTTAAGGCTGAAAGTTGCAAATGGACTTAAATTTGCACGGTCTACTTTTGAATCATAATTAAATGTTGATTCTATAAATGTATGCGTCCAAGCCGAGAGTCTGGCATTTGTAAAATAAATTTTAAC
>JAITCX010000019.1 GCA_031282945.1 Elusimicrobiota bacterium | reverse complement strand
GCAACAATTTTTTTAAAAGCTCATCCATAAAATTTCTCCTTATTCTCTTTATAAAAAGAGATATAAATTATTTTTCTATTTACTTGCAAATATTTTCTGAGCCGACTTTTTGTTTGACGTCTTGCGCCGCTGCCAAGCCCCTCGATTACCACTTAATTTTAGCGATTCTCTGACAAGCTTCTTCTATTCTTTTAACATCCACAGTCAAAGCAAATCTCACATAACCCTCGCCGCTTGCGCCCATTCCATTTCCGGGCGTGCTGACAATTGCGGCCTCGTCCAAAAGTTTTGAAACTGTCTGTGAGCTGGTATAACCTTTAGGAGTTTTTGCCCAAACATAAAATGTCGCCTGCGGCAAATTGACTTCCCAGCCGAGTTTTTTTAAGCCCCCCACCAGCGCATCGCGCCGCTGTTTATAAATTTCTCTTTGCGCTTCAACGCAATCCTGACTGCCCGTCAAAGCAATAACTGCCGCCTCTTGAATTGCGCCAAAAACTCCTGAATCATAATTATCTTTTACTTTTGAAATTGTTTCCACGATCTCTTTATTTCCGCAAACCCAAGCGATGCGCCAGCCCGTCATATTATAAGTTTTTGAAAGCGAGTGAAATTCTACCCCCACATCTTTTGCGCCGGGCAAACTCAAAAAGCTGATCGGTTTATTTGACTCGTCATAATAAATTTCAGAGTAGGCGGCATCTGAAGCAACCACAATATTATATTTTTTAGCAAAGTCTATCAGCTTTAAATAAAACTCTTTTGGCGCTACCGCCGCCGTTGGATTATTGGGATAATTTACAAAAATTATTTTAGCTTTTTTGGCAATATCTACAGGTATAGCGTCTAAATCGGGCAAATAATTATTCTTTTCTAAAAGCGGCATATAATACGAAACCCCGTCTGTAAAAATCGTTCCGGTATTGTAAACGGGATACCCGGGTTCCGGGATCAAAACAATATCGCCCGGATTTACTAACCCCAAATGGATATGCCCAATTCCCTCTTTTGAGCCTATCAAAGCGCACACTTCGTCCGGCGCCAAATCAACATTAAAACGGCTCTTATACCAACCGCATACCGCCTGCCTAAATTTTAACATTCCAGCCCCAAAAGGATACTGATGATTTGAAGGTTTGTCTATCGCCTCATGCATCGCTTTTATAATATGGGGGGGAGTTGGGAGATCGGGATCGCCCACGCCAAGCGAAATTATATCTGCGCCGCGCTCTTTAGCTTGGTTCTTTTTTTTATCTATTTCTATAAAAAGATAAGGGGGGAGTTTCTTTAATTTGCCGCTGAGTTCTAATGCCATTTTATTCTCCTATTTTAAATCTAAAACATCCTGCATATCATACAAACCCGCTTTCTGTCCAAAAAGCCATTGCGCCGCTCTAAGCGCGCCTATTGCAAAAATATCGCGCGAGTCCGCTCTATGTTTAATTTCTATAATTTCATCGCCGCCGGCAAAAAGCACGCTATGATCGCCCACGATGCCGCCCGCCCGTACCGACATTATTCCAATTTCCTCTTTGGTTCTGGCTCTATTTACGCTGCGGCGTTCATAAACTGCAATATCATCCAACTTTTGATTATGCGCCTGCGCGATAATTTCGGCAAGTTTGGCGGCCGTTCCCGAGGGAGAATCTTTCTTTTTATTGTGATGCATTTCAATTATTTCCGTATCATAATCCGGCAAAGTCAATGCCGCTTGTTTTACCAAAGAAAACATTACATTTACGCCCACCGACATATTGGGCGACAAAACAATCGGCGAAACTTTTGCAAATTCTTTTATTTGATCTTTTTGCTCCTGTGTAAAACCAGTGGTTCCTATGACAATTGCTTTTTTAGCGGCTGAAATTTTTGCGGCATTTGCAAGGGTTGAAACGGGATTTGTAAAATCAATAAAAACATCTGTCTCATTTAAAACTTCATCTATTTGCGAAACTTTAATTATAGGCGGCTCGCCGCTTCCAATTGCGACGCTTGTATCAATTTCTAAAGCGCCGGCAATTTCTATATCTTTTTGCATTTTTGCAAGACTCAAAATTTTTTGCCCCATCCGTCCTGCCGCTCCAAAAACGCTGATTTTCATCTTTGCCTCACATTAAATTTAATTTTTTTAGTTCTTGTTCTAAAACCGCTTTATGTTCATCCGACATTTCGCACATCGGCAGTCTAAAATCTAAATCGCACATTTTTAAAAGCGCCGCCGCCGTTTTTACGGGAATAGGGTTTGTCTCAATAAATAAAGCTTTTATCAAAGGTAAAAGTTTATAGTGAATTTCTTGAGCTTTTGCCAAATCCCCTTTTTTAAAAGCATCCAATAATGCAACGCAGTCTTTTGGAATAATGTTTGACAAAACCGAAATTACCCCAACGCCGCCTATCGCCAAAATCGGCAAAGTCAAAACATCATCGCCTGAAATAAGCTCAAAGTTTTTATCGGTCAAAGCTTTTATGCGGCTCATTTGATCCAATGATCCAGACGCTTCTTTCACGCCCACAATATTTTTTGCATCTTTAGCTAATTTTGCAATAGTTTCAGGCTCTATATTTACAGCGGTTCTGCCCGCTATATTATAAATGACTATGGGAATATCTACGGTATCGGCTATAGTTTTAAAATGCAAGTATAGACCTTTTTGAGTCGGTTTATTATAGTAAGGCGAAACAATCAAAGCTCCGTCGCAGCCGACATCTTTTGCAAATTTAGTCAAGGCAATCGCCTCAGCTGTGGAGTTGGATCCGCTGCCCGCCAAAACTTTCATTTTGCCTTTAGCGCCTTTAACGCAAAATTCTATTACATCCTGATGTTCTTTATGGCTTAATACGCTTGACTCGCCCGTTGAACCGCAGGGAACAATTCCCGCCACGCCCGCTGAAATTTGAGATTGTATTAATTTTTCCATGGCGGCATAATCAATTTTCCCATTTTTCTGCGGCGTAATTAAAGCCGTATACACACCTTCAAACATAAATCCTCCCCATAATGTCATTGGTATTTCTTCGTTTAGGCATTTGCATAATTTAATGATTTTTATTTTATTGAAAACTTAAAAAGAGACAATCCCTTTAAATGTAATATCTGCTGGACCTTCAAGCGTCAAGCTGTGGATATGCGGGGGGTCTTGTTTAAAATTTACTATCAGCTCATCGCCGCCGCGCGCTATAATTTTTACAGGCGTTAAAACTAGCTCTTTCAAAACTGCAATTATTGCGCTTGCCATTATGCCCGTTCCGCAGGCGAGCGTCTCATCCTCAACGCCGCGCTCATAGGTACGCACTAAAATATAGTCTTTCTTTTTAGAAATAAAATCTACATTTGCGCCTTTTGGGGCAAAACGTTTATGATTTCTTATTGCCTGTCCCAATTTTTTTACGTCTACATTTTCAACATTATCAACTGCCAAAACAACATGCGGCACGCCGGTATTTATAAAATCCACCACATAATTTTTGCCGTCAATATTTATTTTAATATTGCGTTCCAAATCTTTAGGATTAAACATTTTTAAACATATTCTGCCGTTTTCTAAAATATCGGCATGCACAATTCCAGCGTCGGTTTCAAAAAACATTGTATTCTTTTTTACAATTTGCATGGCTTGAGCAAAACGCGCTATTGCGCGACCGCCGTTTCCGCACATTTCCGCTTCAGAGCCGTCTGCATTGAGATATTTCATTTTAAAGTCGCAGGGTTTGCTATGCTCCAAAAAAATTAAACCGTCGGCGCCGATAGAATATTTTCTATGGCAAAACTTTTTTGCCATAGCGCTATATTGATTTTGCGCTATATGTTTTTTTCTATTGTCAATTAAAATAAAATCGTTTCCAGCGGCAGAAATTTTACAAAAATTTATATCCATTTTATTTATCCCCTTTTATCTCAGATCTTTATATTGGCCTCTTTTTCTTATCAGCGTCATCTTATCTTTATCAATTAAAACTTGGGCTAAATGGGGGCGCAAATTATATTCTGAAGCCATTGCCGCTCCGTAGGCGCCCGTGCAGGTCACAATTAAAAAATCGCCTTGTTTTAATCTTGGCAGAACTCTATCTTTTGCTAAAAAATCTCCGCTTTCGCAAACGGGACCCACCACATCCGTTTTAAACATTTCCTCTTTGACATCTTTTATAGGAATAATTTCATGGTAGGCATCGTAGAGAGAAGGTCTAATTAAATCGTTCATTGCGGCATCCACAATTAAGAAATTTTTTTCGCCTGAACTTTTTTCATAAATAACTTTTGTAAGCAAACAACCCGCATCGCCGATTATGGATCTGCCGGGCTCAAAAATAAATTTTTTATCGGCGTCAAAAACCTCAAAAATTTCTTTCATCAAATCGGCGGGAGTTGGAACTTTTTGATCTTTTTTATATGCAATGCCCAGTCCTCCCCCGCAATTTATATATTCTATCTGGATGCCGTTTTTTGCAAGCTCGTCTGTAATTTTTTTAATTTTGACTGCGGCAAGTTTATAAGCGCTGACATCTAAAATTTGCGAGCCGATATGAGAGTGAATGCCGATAGGCAGAACATTTTTATGTTTTTTTGCAAAAGCATAAGCATGCAAAGCCTCATCGTAAGGGATTCCAAATTTTGTGCCTTTTTTACCTGTAACGATATGGGAATGCGTATCGGGATCTACATCGGGGTTTATTCTAAACGCTATATGCGCAACTTTTTTTAATTTCTTTGCAATTTTATCTATCGCTTCAAGTTCTTGAAAAGATTCCACATTAAACATAAAAATATTTTTTTTAAGCGCAAATTCAATTTCTTCGGCTGTTTTACCAACGCCGGCATAGACAATTTTTTCAGGGAGAATTCCAGCTTCAAGGCTTCTATAAATTTCACCGCCTGAAACAGTATCGGTTCCGCTTTTTAATTTAGCTAAAATTTTTAGAAGCGATACATTTGGATTTGTTTTAACTGCAAAACAAATCAATCCGCTTCTGCGGCTCTCCGCAAGAGGGGTGTGGTATGCCTTATAATTTTGAATTATTTTATTTTTTGAATAGATATAGGTGGCGGTTTTATACTTTTTTTCAATATCCAAAACTTTTACATTTTCAATAAACAAATCTTTGCCTACAAAACTAAACATTTTTCCCTCACTTTGATTTAAAACGAATTTTATTTATTATACTTTTTTTCTTTTCTCTTTTGTAAAAAAGAGAAAGTTCATTTTTTTCTCACTGAAAGTACATAACTCTTTTTTTCTTTATCAAACTCTTTATGTTTTTTTCGCGCTCATTTTTTATTTTTTAGCCACGCGCCATGCGAAAATTTTTTTCGCCCCCGCGCCGACTCTACTCTTGACGTGACTGACAGCAGTCTGTACTGTCACGCCCGCCTGGGTGAGGGCAAAGGAAACCTCCAGTTTCCTTTGCCCTCTTGGCGAAAAAATTTCTCGCATAGACAGGCGCTTTGCCGCTTACGCTAGGCTAAAAAATAAAAAGAGCGCGGGAGAGGGGTACGACACGACAACAGCAAAAACAACTGCAACGACAAAACAAGTGAAAAATTGTTCCCCTTTTAAAAAAAAGAGAAATAGAAAAACTAACGACACTTAAAACTTTATTCTCTCTTTAAACTTTTTCCTAAATATTTTTTTACGCTCAACCCTTCATACCTTTACAACTATCCTTTCTTTGCAATATTCTCTCATCTTTTAATTTTACTAATTCTCATCACCCTTGCACTAGTATGTTAAATTCACATTATTATAGAAATAAAACAACTGCCGATAAAAACCCAAAAAATTAATACTAAAATCTAAAAATTTTAAGGACTTTATATTTATGATAAATGAGAGCGACGCAAAAATATTCCGTTTGTTTTTTTCATTTATTAACTAAATAAAAAAGAGGAGCGCCCAAAGATTTAGGCGCCCCTCTTTTTAGCGGTAAACCAAATTATAATTTACCCCTAAAATTCCAATATTGCCTTCCTAACTTGAGCGCCGTTCGTTTCAATAAAATCAAAAGCTTTTTGAAGATCGGTAAACTTAAATCTATTGGTTATAAGATCTCCGCCTTTGAGAACGCCGTTTTCCATAAGGCGTATTACATTTGCAAACTGATGCGATTGCAAGCGCGAGCCGACAATTGTCAATTGCTTTTTTGTAATGTCTAAACTTGGACAAGCAAAAGGTTTATCGCTAAAACTTAAATTGGCGATTGTGCCTGCCACCGATGCAATTTTTATCGCCTGTTCCATGATTTTTGGACTAACGCAAGCGGCGTCAATAACTTTATTTGCGCCTTCGCCTTCTGTCCAATCCTGCACAGCTTTTTCAAGATCAACTTTAGAGGTATTGACCACAATATCTGCGGCTCCTTGGTCTTTTGCAAATGCAAGTTTTTCGTCAATAATATCTGTCATCATAACCGCCGCACCTTTGATTTTTGCAAGTTTTCCCACGCTTATGCCAATCGGCCCCGCTCCAATAATAACAACATTATCGCCAATTCCAATATCAGCTCTCAGCGTTGCGTTTGCGCCTATTGTAAAAGGTTCAATCAAAATGGCTTCTTCCCAAGGCAGCGTTTTCTTTATTTTTAAAGCTTGTTTTTCAGGCACGGTAAAATACTCCCGCATCCCGCCGTCCTCATGCACCCCGAAAACAACCAACTGCTGACAAACATTAGGCATGTCTTTTCTACAGGCATAACATTTCCCGCAATAACGTATTGGTTCAATTACCACATGATCGCCCACTGCAACGCTTTTTACCTCAGGACCGACTGCCTCAACAGTTCCAACAACTTCATGACCGATAACCCTTGGCAAAACCGCAAATGGATTTTGTCCATGGTAGATATGCACATCAGAACCGCAAATTCCCGCAAGTTTTGTTTTAACCAAAACATCGTCAGGTCTTTGGATCTTCGGCATCGGAACTTCTTCAATTCTCAAATCTTTTGCACCATAAACTTTTGCCGCCTTCATTTTTTACCTCCCAATTATTAAATTTGCGCTTTGGGCGCACTTTTTAATTTTGTAAATAAACTTAATGCATTGCAAACAAAATAAAACAAAATAAAAATTCCCGATATGGGAACTGCACAATAGACATACCCCATTGAAATATGCACGGCAGGATTAATTTCTAGCATTTGTTTTAACATAAAATGCCAGCCGCCATAAACCAAAACCGCGCCGGCAAAAACAGCAATTAAAGCCTCGCTAATTATTTCTACAATTATCTTAATTTTTAAAGGCAATATGTCTCTTACAAAACTCAAATTTATGTGCTGTTTTTTGCCAAAAACAAAAGCGGCGCCATACATTACAAGCCAAACAAATAAAAATTTTACAAGCGTTAAAACAGGGGCGCTTGGGGTTTTAAAAATATAAACGCCGCTGACGTAAAAAGCAAGTAAAATTGTCATCAAGGATAATATTGCGGCGCATGCAATTGATAAAATTTTGTCTATAATGTTTTTTACATTTTCCATAATATTTCCTTTTAACTTCTCACATTTTCAAACAATTCTTTTTTAACTTTCACCACAACTTTTTTTGCAATTATATCTGCCGATTCAGGACAATGCGCTTCGTCTGGAAATATGACGATAAAATGATTGCTTAAAAGTTTTATTTCATAATCGGGTTTTTCATTAAAGAAGGCGATATCCTTAGAGGGATCATAATTTATAAAAATCTCATTACAACTCTTAGCGTCTTTTATACCGATTATGTCATAGCCGTCTATGACAAATTGAATATCCACAAAATCATGATGGGTTTCAAGATGTCTATCTTTTTCTTGTCTAATTTGGGACATAAAAACCTGAGCGTAAATTCCTGCAGAAATTTCATATCGCGCATTTTGCATATTGCTGTTTACGCTTTTTAAAAAATCAAAAGCTTTTGCGCA
>JAITCX010000244.1 GCA_031282945.1 Elusimicrobiota bacterium | reverse complement strand
ATACTTACAAGCGCTGAATGTATAGAAGCTCTTAAAAAATTATTGGGCATAGATGTAGATTTTATAACCTTAACAAAAATCTGGGATAGCGCTATAAACATTCCCTGCACAACGGTGTCAGGTTATAAAAATGGGATGCTCTATATTAGCGTTCAAACGAGTTCGGCGCAAATGGAAATAAATTATAGAAAAACGCAAATCATTAAAATTATAAATCAATATTTAGCAAGCGATAAAATAAAAAAAATTAAAGTGAGTATTGGCAAATGAGCGCTCTTGACGATTTGAGTAAACAAAAAGCTTATCAATTGTTTGAAAGCGGCGATGTCTATAAAATTGAAGCGGGGACGATAAAAGGACTGTGCGATACACATAAATATTTATTTGACGGCCTCTATGATTTTGCAGGAAAGTTACGAGATAAAAATATATCAAAAGGAAATTTTAGGTTTGCAAGCGTTTTATATTTAAAAGAAAGTTTAGATAAAATTGAAAAGATGCCTGATAAAACTTTTAAGCAGATAATAGAAAAGTATGTTGAGTTAAACATTGCTCATCCTTTTATGGAAGGAAATGGCCGCAGCGGACGGATTTGGCTGGATTTGCTTTTGAAAAAAAATTTAGGTTTATGCATAGATTGGCGGAAAGTTAAAAAAGCAGATTATTTGCAAAGCATGGAGCGCAGCCCCGTAAACGATTTGGAAATTTTTACGCTTTTGAAATCCGCTCTAACAGATAATATCTATCAACGTGAAGTTTTTATAGAGGGGATAGATCAATCTTATTATTATGAGAGATGAAAGTTGGGGAGGGGTTGAGGGGATTGGTAATAAATCTGTTTGACGCTTTAGTAAAACGCTAGAGGCGCAAAGATGAAAAACTATTGCAATGGAGTTTAATATAAAGGAGAATTTGCAAATAAAATATGAAAACTAATTTTAATGAGCAAGAAAATTTTTTTATAAACTCAAATAAATTTCTAAGCGTAAAAGAAGCAAGCCAATGGGCGACAAAATATCAAAATAAACATGTAAGTTCCGCTAATATTACATATCTCATAAATTATGGGCGCATTAAAAAATTTGAACATTTTGGCAAAACATATATTTCTCTTGCGGAGTTGGAAAACTACTATAAAATCAAGACTGCCATGTATAAAAATGTTTATGATGATAAGCTTAAACAAAATTTAAATTGGGAACTTTCTTTTAATAAATATACGGAAGCCCAAACGACAAAACATGTCCACCGTTTACATCCATATAAAGGAAAATTTATACCGCAGCTTGTAGAATATTTTTTAGATTCGCATATAGATAATTTTAAACAAGAAGTATTTTTTAATAAAGGCGATATTATATTAGATCCTTTTTCCGGCAGCGGCACCACAATGTCTCAAAGCTGCGAACTAGGTCTTAATGCAATTGGAGTTGATGTATCTGCATTTAACGCTTTAATTGCGAATGTAAAAATTGCAAAATATAATATTTTAAATGTTGCAAGCGAAATATCGCATTTGACAAAAATGCTTGAAGCATATAGAGAGAATTGCGCTATATTGAAATTTGAAGAAGAGCTGATGATAGAACTTTCAAAATTTAATAATACATATTTTCCTTCCCCAGAATATAAATATAAATTAAAAAACAATGAAATTAATGAACTGGATTTTGCCTCTAAAAAAGAAAAGGAATTTTTGCAAATTTTTTACGCTCTTGTAAAAAAATATGGAATTAAAATAAAACAGGACGCAAATAAAACTTTTTTAGATAAATGGTTTTGCGTACAAGTTAGAGGGGAAATTGAGTTTTTATATAAACAAATTTTAAAAATTGAAAATGAGAATACGAGAAAAATATTGTGTGTGGTTTTAAGCCGTGTAATGCGTAGCTGCCGCGCAACTTCCCATGCGGATTTAGGCACTTTAATTGAGCCTATAAATCAAACATATTATTGTCAAAAACATGGGAAAATATGCAAACCTATATTTTCTATTATAAAACATTGGAAAATTTATACTCAAGATACATTAAAGCGCATTGTAGAGTTTGATAAATTGCGCACAAATACAAATCAGATTTGTTTAGTTGGAGATAGCAGAAATATAAATTTAATTAAGGAAGTTGAAATACAAGATCCAAATTTTGCCAGACTTTTAAATTTAAAAAAAATTGCAGGGATTTTTTCCTCGCCTCCTTATGTTGGTATGATAGATTATCACGAACAGCATGCTTATGCTTATGATTTATTTAAATTTGAAAGAAACGATAATTTTGAAATAGGACCGCTTTTTGCAGGCAAAGGAAAAACAGCGCGGCAAAATTATATTGAAGGCATCTCAATGGTTTTAAATAATTGTAAAAAATATCTCTGTGAAAATTACAATATATTTTTAGTGGCAAATGATAAATATAATTTGTATCCAACTATTGCACAAAAATCAAATTTAAAAATAGTTAATCAATTTCATCGTCCTGTTTTAAACAGAACCGAAAAAGATAAAGGCGCATATTCTGAAACTATTTTTCATTTAAGGCAAAATTAAATGCTTTCTAAAAGCGTTAAAGAAAATATACAGACGGTTATAATAGAAAGCATTGAGAAAAAACTTAAAAACTATTCTCCTGAAAGCAATCATATGCCTTTTCATTATAGATTGTTGGGAAAAGATAGAATGGCTTTATTTTCTTTTATACATTCGCTTAATACAACTTTTGGAATTTCTATTTTTGAACCCGTAGCTGCCGCATTAGCTAAAAATAATTTTGCAAAAGTTGAAACTCAAAAATCGGTGGGAAATAAAGTTTATGTCAAATGCCAGCAAAAGGCGCATGAGATTATAGATACTTTAACAATTGATCCGCATCCAAACAAAAATAAAGAACTTGAAATTTTAAGACAAAACTTGAACGGAGAAATAAAAAGTGTAAAACCGGCGAAAGTTGATTTATTCCTTGAAACTTTAAGCGGCGCACAATTTTTATTTGATTTAAAAACAGTTAAACCAAATAAGGGAGATTTTCAAAAGTATAAACAAACTTTGCTTGAATGGGCGGCGGTAATATTAACTGAAAATAAAAACGCAGATGTTCATACATTAATTTCTATACCGTATAATCCATATTATCCTAAATCTTATGAACGTTGGACAATGGCGGGAATGCTTGACATAGAAAAAGAGTTGATGGTAGCGGAACAATTTTGGGATTTTTTAGGCGGTAAGGGCGCTTATATTGATTTGCTTGAATGTTTTGAAAAAGCAGGACTTGCATTAAGTCCAAAAATTGATGAGTATTTTGCAAAAGTTAAATAAAAAAGATTTTTTAGTAAAAGAAAATTATGCGGAGGCAAACAATAGTGCAGAAATATTACTGCAATCAAGATATTAGTTTATATAAAGGCGGCTGCATTGAAGTTTTGCAAGA
>JAITCX010000235.1 GCA_031282945.1 Elusimicrobiota bacterium | reverse complement strand
TGATAATCTTGTTTGACTCCGTCTCCTCTGTAATACATAAACCCTAAATAGAATTGCGCTGTAGCAACTCCCTGCTGGGCCGCTTTTTCATACCAATAAAAAGCTTCTTGATAATCTTGTTTGACTCCGTCTCCTCTGTAATACATAAACCCTAAATAGAATTGCGCTGTAGCAACTCCCTGCTTGGCCGCTTTCTCATACCAGTAAAAAGCTTTTTGAGAATCTTGTTTAACTCCTTCTCCTCTGTAATACCTATCCCCTAAATAGCTTTGCGCTTGGGCAACCCCCTGTTTAGCCGTTTTTTCCAAACCCAGAAACGCCGCATTTTTTTTAGCGAGGGCATAAAATAAAATTACAAATACTAAAACCATAAACGCCGACACTATGCTCACAGAACGTTTCGTTAATTTAATTTTAGACATTAATTTTCTCCTGAAATTTATATTTTCCGCTTTAATTTTAACGATAAATCTTACACATAAAATCAAACTCAATTAATTAATATAAACATAACGATAACTGAGATTAATGTAAAATTTTTATATCACGATTACGATAATCATTTATGAGTTCAAGAAGTTCTGATTCCGTTTCCCCGCCTAAAATAGATTCTTCTACTAAATGATTATAATATCCATAACCATATATGATCATATCCATCTCTGTTTTATCGCTTTCAAAATCATATGATGAATAATGTTCATTTTTGAAAATTATAAATCTTACAACTAAAACCGCAACTACAATACCAATAACTATCAATCCAACTTTCCATTTACTTAATATCTCCATTTTACTCTTTTATTTTTTTATATTCCCAAATCGCGCATAAAGCGGCGCCTCTAATTTCGCTTTGCGCTGAAATTTCAATGTTTTGATTGAGGCTTGAAAATCGCCGCCAATGAAAGTAATTCATTGAAAATATTTTTTGAAAAATACTTTGGATTGTTAAGGAAAGATTTTGGAAAGGTTAAAATGCACAATAGCTTTAAAATAATGAGTTTGTATGCAATAAACTGGTTAAGATAAATTATTGGCAAGCGCTTGCGATATAAAAAAAGGCGGACATATTGTTTTAAGCGCAAATTTAAAATTTCAGCTAAAAAACTAAATTTGTATAAAATAATTTCTGTAATTTTATTTTTAGCTTTTGGCAAACAAGTTTTAAGGATATAGTTAAAGGATGGGGCGAGGAAAAAATTGGAATTTTCTATTTTAATTAAAGAATTAGCAGACGGCGGGGAAATCTTTTGAAAATTGGCGGAAAGTTCAATGAGTAAATTATGGGTATACTGCAAAAACGCAACAGGTGGCTTTTTTATAAATGCAATATAATTTGAGAGAAAAAATATTTTGTTTGGTTTTAAAAATGAAATTGAGGATTAAATATCTTTGAGGATTTATAAAAAGTTTCTTGTTTTATCGGCATTGGCTTTTCAGGTATTTTTGAAAATAAACGCAAACCACAGAAAATTTATTTTGCTCATTTTTATTTTTTGCAAGTAAAATTTTGGAGGCTTAATAATGGGAGGGGCTTGGGAAGGCGGCGGCTTCCGCCGCCGCCTTCCCCTTTTAAAAACTCGCTGAGCAATAGCGTTAAATTTTATTTTTCTTTGGGAATTTATTTTTGTAATGCACAAGAAATTTAAACTTTAACGAGCGAGTTTTTAAAAGGTTTGCGCCCTGTTGTTTGGGCGCAACAAGCCCCAGATCTAGCGGTGGGTCAAAGAATTATAGATTTAGGAGAAACCAAAAAAGTTGAGGGCTAAAAATAAAATTGAGCGGGTACAAAAAACGATTTTGGAGCGAAAGTTGTTGCTGTTAAAAGATGATGGGAAAAAATTTTATTTTGTGTTTTTAAAAAAGGACAAAGAGAAAAAATAACGCTGGGGCAATGAATTGTAGATTTTAGGAGAAGCCAAAAAAGTTAGGGTTTAAAAATAAAATTGAATAGTTTTAAAAAATATTTTGGGACGGAAATTGTTGCCGTTAAAAGATGAGGAGAAAGAATTTTATTTTATTTTTTAAAAAAAGGATAAAGAGAAAAATAGCGATGGGTTTATGAATTGTAGATTTCAAGGAAAGCCAAAAAAGCTGAGGGTTAAAAATAAAATTGAGCGGGTACAAAAAAACGATTTTGGGACGGCTGTTGTTGCTGTTAAAAGATGATGAAAAAAATTTACATTGTGTTTTTAAAAAGGATAAATGAAAAAATAGCGGTGGGTCAAAGAATTTAGATTTCAAGGAAAGCCATAAAAAGCTGAGGGTTAAAAATAAAATTGAATAGTTTTAAAAAATATTTTGGGACGGGAGCTGGTGCTGTTAAAAGAGGATGGGGAAAATTTTTATTTTGTGTTTTTAAAAAGGATAAATGAAAAAATAGCGGTGGGTCAAAGAATTTAGATTTCAAGGAAAGCCAAAAAAAGCTGAGGGTTAAAAATAAAATTAGATAATTTTAAAAAAAATTTCGCAAGGGAGGCGCCGCAAAATCAAAAGGTAGCGCAAAAAAATATAAAGAAATAATTTAAAAATTATTTTTATAAAAAGAGATTTGTCTTTGTCTTTGTCTTTGTCGTGTCTTTGTCTTTGTCTTTGTCTTTGTCTTTGTCTTTGTCTTTGTCTTTGTCTTTGTCTTTGTCTTTGTCTTTGTCTTTGTCTTTGTCGTGTCTTTGTCGTGTCTTTGTCGTGTCTTTGTCGTGTCTTTGTCGTGTCTTTGTCGTGTCTTTGTCGTGTCTTTGTCGTGTCTTTGTCGTGTCTTTGTCGT
>JAITCX010000229.1 GCA_031282945.1 Elusimicrobiota bacterium | reverse complement strand
TTTTAAAAAAACAAAACTTAACGACACTTGCAACTTAATTCTTTTTTATTTAAAGAGAAACAGAAAATTATCGCTCTTTAAACTTATTTCTTTTTATTTTTTTATGCTTCCTTTTCTATGACAAACGCTTAAAAACCTTTTTTTAACAATTCATTTTTTTCTCATTGAAAGTTCATAACTTATTTTTTCTTTATCAAACTCTTTATAATTTTTTCCCGCTACCTTTTAGTTTTGCGGCGCCGCGCTTGCGAGAAATTTTTTTCGCCAAGAGGGCACGGAAACTACCAGTTTCCTTGCCCTCTTGGCGAAAAAAATTTCTCGCATAGCAGCGCTTACGCTCCGCTACGCCGCAAAACCAAAAGAGCGCGGGAAAAGGTACGACACGACAACAACAAAGACAAACGACACAACAAAAAAATTTTCTCACATATGACAAGCGCTTTGCCGCTTTCACTAGGTCAATAAACTGAGTATCTCAAGAAACCTATAATGCCAATAGTTGCCCTAGATTTTTTATAAAAACAATAAAAAATATCGTTAAAAATTTGCGCTTAAACTTAAAGGCATCTCCTCAAAAGTTCTGGCATTATCTTTTAAAAATTGCATGGCTCTAATATAACCTTGATTTTTAGAACGGTTCATCCACATATACGCTTGCCGTAAATCTTGTTTGAACAGTTGACTGCCCTTAAAATACATAAGCCCTAAATAATACTGCGCCTCTTTGTCGCCTGAAATTAACATTAAATAGTTGCGCGCCTGATCATAATTGTCCCTCTCAAAAAACATTTTTCCAATAGAAAGCCGCGCCTCATAATCGCCTAAATCAGCCGCAATTTTGTAATGCTTAAATGCATTTTGAAAATCTTTGTTTACCCCCGCCCCGCCTAACATAAAAATACGCCCCAAAATTCTCTGCACCGCTAAATCATAATCATTTTCAGGTATGTCATAATACTGCACAACTTTTGCATAGTTCGGCGCAAGCCCATATCCCCCCCTATAAAACATGTCCGCCAAACGCCGCGCTATAAAGAAATCATTTTTTGCAATTATTTCATAATAAGCCGCCGCTTTCGCATAATTTTTGGAAAGCCCATACCCGCCTTCATAATACATATCCCCCAACCTCTTTGCTATGGCCTCGTCGTTTACGCCCATCAGCTCATACCAATAAGCCGCCCTTTCATAATTTCTGCCCAGCCCATACCCCCCGCCGTAATATAAATCACCCAATTTATTTGAAGCCGCCGCATTATAATGCTTGGCCGACATTTCAAACCATTTTACCGCCTCATTATAGTTCATAAAAACGCTTTCGCCATTGTAATACATCTGCCCCAAATAATATTGCGCTTGCGAATTTCCCGCCTGCGCCGCTCTGCTAAAAAGTTCAAAAGCTCCTCTGAAATCTTGCGCTGATCCCTGCCCCGTATACTTCATTAAACCCAACCTAAAAAGCGCCATATCGCTTCCAAGCGCCGCCGCTTTATTGTAATAATCTAGCGCCAGTTGCAAATTTTTGTCCGCCCCCAGCCCTTCCTCATACATCAAACCTAAATACGCAAAAGCCGTAGGATTAAAATGCGAAGCGCTTTGCATAAAAAAATCTAAAGCTTGCTTATAATCTTTATTTACGCCCAGCCCCAACAAATATATCTCGCCTAAAGCGGCTTGAGAAGTATCGTCTAACAATGTTAGATACAATCTAACTGCCCGCTGATAAAACCCTTGCGCTTTATTTTCATCTTTCTGTATGCCCAAACCGTTTATATAAATATCGCCTAAAAATTTATAAGCCGCCGCATTGCCGGCTTGCGCGCTCTGCGTAAATAAAATCAATGCCTGCCTGAAATTTAGGTCTACGCCTTTTCCAAAAAAATACATTCGCCCCAAATCCGTCAAGCCCTGCGCTAAACCTCTTTGAGATGCCTGCCGATAAAGCTCCAATGCCTTATTATAATTTAGCGGCGCCATAACTCCCATTTCATAAACGCGCCCCAAATTGTCCAATCCTTCGGGAGTATTTTGAGCGGCCGACTGCGTATAAAGGAGAAAAGCATTTTGCAAATTTTGCATGACGCCATAAGCTTTTTCGTTCATGAAGCCCAAATAATTTTGAGCGAGACCGTCCCCCGTAAAAGCTAGTTTATACATTTGCTGATATGCTAAATCATAATTTCTTTCAAAGCCCAAACCATAAAAATGCATCATCGCAAGCCGCGCTCCCGCGTCCCTAAATCCAGCGTCTCGGGTCTGCTCAAAAAGTTCGGCGGCCTTTTTGTAATCTTGCTTAATAAAAATTCCATTGAGATAAAAAAGCGCCAGTTGATATTTGGCGGACATTTCATTTTGAGCCGCCGCCTTTTGCAAATAATTTATTGCAAGCGTTTTATCGCCGTTTGAATTTTCAAAGAGCATCATTGCAATAGAATATTGCGCTTGGGAAAGCCCCTCATCCGCCGCCTGCTTGATCCAATTATAAGCGAGCGTCTCGTTTACTTGAGTTTTTATGCCGCCATAATACATCAAACCCAAAAGATATTTTCCTTTTATGTCGTCTGTATCTGCGAGGGCTTGCGCTTGGGCAAAAGTAAAAGTATTGAGAGCTTTTAAAATATCGGCAATGTCGAGATATAGATATTGTTTAGGTATAAGTTTGCTATCAATTTCCGCGCTAAAGCTCATTAAAACTTCGCCGCTTGCAATATCTTTTGCCTGCACATTTAAAATAATTTCTTTCTGTTTTATTTCATAAATTGCTGAAACTGTAATTGTGGGACGCACATTTTGAGCAAACCATTCTCCGTTAGAATTTAGATCAAAAATTTTTATAATGCTCTGCGGAATTTGCGCCAAAGAACCTTGAGATGAATTGACCGCCGTTTTCACATTTTTTTTATCTAAAGCGTATGCAAAAGCCAGTTCCAATTTTGAGCTGATAAATAATCTCCTGCCGTCTGCATTGCTAAAACTACTAACGGTTACCGCTAAATTTTCTATATTTTTTATATTGCCGTTTTTTATAAATTTAGCGCTAAAATTGCCTGCAATTTCATTTATGCGCAAATCTAATTTTGCGTTTAAATCATCCGCGGACGCCGCGCCTGCGCAAAACATAAAAAAGAATATGCTTAAGCCCGCAATAAACTTAAATATGGTTTGTATATTTAAAAAAGATAGATGTTGAATAATATGGCATATAATTTTTTTTAGGTTCATTTTATTTATTAAAAGAGACAACAAATTTCTTTCCCTTTTATTATTTTTTTGTAATGCCGCGCACCGCTGCGCTTGAGAACAATATTGTTTTTATAAATAAAATTAATCAATGCGCCTCGCCGGCGACCGCCGCAAAATTAAAACAAGAAATTGCGGCAATAATTTTTAATATTTCAATGCGGCGTTTTAAAAATTTAATGGCAATATTTTAGTTTTGCCGCATTAACTTTTTTGAAAAATTTTATTTATTCCACATAGACATTTACTACACGGTTATTGAGTCCGCCTTTTGCAGACGGCGCATCCCCAAAGCCGTTTGCTTGAATTTGCAGAGGAGAAATTCCATTTGCCACAAATTCTCTAAACACAATATCGGAGCGTTGGCGCGAAAGGCTGAGGGCGTCCGCCGCTTCCGTTTGAGCATCGGCATGAGCTTCCACCACAATACGTTTATAACCTATTTTAATCGCAACCGCCGCAATCGCTTTAATATTTTTCTTGGCTTGTTCCGATAAAACAGAACTCCCCACAGCAAAACTTGCCACGCGCATTCTCTTATTTATAATCTCTTGGCTTTGCACATTTTGATCAATTTCTTTTTGCGCTAAGGCCTCTTCTGCTGCAGAGTTATCGCTCTTTGGAATCGGCGCAATCTCAGGCGCGGCAACTGGTTTTTGAGGTTGCGGTTGAGGCTCTTTTTGCGCGCCGCCGAACTTAATTCCAAATCCAAAATTTGCATTATAGAAATATGATAACTGTCCCATTTCATATGCGCCGTTTGCAAAAACCCAGAAACGCTTGCTTAAAGCGATGTCCAAATTCATTTGAACGCCAAAATAATTTTCATCTTCCATTTTGGATTGAATAATAAATTTATTGTCGGGCGATTGACCAAAATACATATTATAAGGTTCTCTATTTCCTGCAAATAAATTTCCAATATAAAATTTTGTCGTCCAAGAAATTGCATTGGAAGCGGTTAAAATTTCCAAACCATATTTGGCCGCTATACGCGTAAAATAATGTTCTCCAACGATCAAGGATCCCGGTTCAACATATTCCGTAATTTTTGGATTTTCAATATAGGCCGCATCCAAAGCTATAAATGGAATGAGGCTTGTTTGAGCTTTATAAACTGCGTATCCAATTTGCCCGCTTGCTTTTAAAGCATAGGTATAAAAACCATTTTCAATTTTTCCCAAATCTAAATAATACAAATCGCGTTCTGTTTCAAAATGCTGTTGCGAAACGCTGACCGCCAATTTTAAATTCAATCTATTAAAATTGTTTATGCTGTAAGCGCCGAATTCAATATTGTCCGCCGTGGCGGAGCTGTTAAATTGTCTAAACTGGGCGTGATCATAGGCGGTAAAAAATCCAAAATATTCATTTAATCCAAGACCCGCCCTAATGCCTTTTGAGGAATAAAGATATTGAGCGCGGTGTCTGTCCTGCGGGGATTCCGTTTTAACATTATCAAAAATTTTAAAGCCGTTTATATTTGCCAAAATCCAAAACTGCTGCCTATGAGATTGTTCCAAAACATCTGCGATTGCCGCCGGCCGCGCCCCAAAAGCCAAAAGGTTTACTAAAAATTCTCCGCCTAAATCGGCAAGAGCGTTTCGGCGCGCATCGTCATTGCTCACTGAATCTAGCGCTGCATAAACTTCCAACAAACGTTCGTCGCGCGATATTTCATTCCACACGCTTCTTTCATTTGAAGACATTTGAGAAGGCGCGGAAAAAATGCCAACCGCGGAACTTTTTTCAACAATTGAAATCGGTTTATAATATTGTTGGGACTTTTGTGTATTGTCAGTCGCTTGAGCGCTCAGAAGTTGTTCTTTGCTTTGTACAGAATTAAACTGCCCAATATTTTTTAGGGAATTATCCTCTACATTTTCAACAGCAGACTGTTCGGGCTGATTTAAAATGCTTTCTAAGGGCGTTTTGCTGGCTTTTAACGGCACAAAAACATTTTTAGGCGTATTTAACCGCTCTGCATTATTTCCATATGCTTTTTGGGGTTTTGAGGGGTTAATAGCGAATGTATTCACAATTTCGCCAGAATTTATATTTTTCTGTAGCGTTAGTGTATATCTTTCGGCAGATTGTGAATTTGGATTTACTTGCAATTGGGCATTATCTGTGAGCGGGATGTTAGGATTGGAATGCGCTTGTTGTAAGAATAAAGTATTAAAAGCTATTAATAAAGTAAGTATTTTTAATAAAAAACTTAAATTTCTCATTATGGAATCTCCTGTGGGGATCGCTTTCTTAAATCCATACAAGTTAATTTAACAAAATAAAACCTCGGCAAAACTTCTTTAAATATTTAACTTTTATTTTTGCAAGGAGTTACTCACTTGTGTGGAAAAGATTTTTCTATTTAATTTAAATAAGGAGTATTTAAACAAATTACAGAGGGGTAAGTCAAGGGGGATGAGAATTCTCTTTTGTAAAAAAGCGTAGGAAATTATTTCTCTTTTGAAAAAGAGAAATAAAAAACTGACTACACAGGCAACTTTAACTTTTTTCTCTTTATTTTTTTGCGCTTCCTTTTTATTTTTTAGCCGCGCTCCAAAGCGAGAGATACGACACAGCAACATCAGCGACAAAGAGCGATAACGAAACAAAAAAATTTAAGGGTTAGGAAGTGGTTTTTTTAAAAGGTTTGCACCATGCCGTCTGGCGCAAACAAGCCCCAGATCTAGCGATGGATCAATGGATTAAGTTTTTAGGGAAATCAAAAAAATTAAGAAACAGATGATAATTAAATAATTTTAAAAAATATTTTTGAGAGGGAGCTGTTGCCTTTGAGTGATAAAAAAAAGTGATTTTTAATTGTCTTTAAGTTTTGCGTCAA
>JAITCX010000047.1 GCA_031282945.1 Elusimicrobiota bacterium | reverse complement strand
ATTTAAAAAAAATAAAAAACAAAAAATAATTTTCAATTTCAATATTAAATATAAAAAAAAAAACACACACACCACCTCCCGGGGGGGGGGGGGGGCAAGAAGATTAGACGGCAAAAACAGCAGTTTTTTAGATTTAAAACAGAAAATAGATTACAATAAAAATTATAAATTAAAGGAAATAGATAAAGATGAAATAAAAGACAGCTATCAAATAAAATGGGTTGGAAAAAATTATGCAAAACTTCAAGAAAATCTAAAACCTCAAACAGTTATTGTTTCCGATACATCCCTTAATGAATCCCCTCAAAATCAAAATTCAAAAAATCTATTCTTGACAGGCGACAATTTGGAAGTCTTAAAACATTTAGTATGCGCTTATGAAAATAAAGTGGATATGATTTATATAGATCCGCCTTATAATACCGGCTCAGATGATTTCGTCTACAAGGACAAATTTGAGTTCACCGCCGAACAATTAGAAAATACCCTAGAATTAAGTCCAGACGAAGCGCGCAAAATTAAAAATCTCTATGGGAAAAGTTCACACTCAGCTTGGCTTACATTTATGTATCCGCGCTTGAAAATCGCTATGCAGCTTTTAAAAGATTCCGGCGTAATTTTTATGAGCATTGATGATAATGAATGCGCAAATTTGAAATTGATTTGCGATGAGATTTTTGGCGACGGAAATTTTGTGGGGGACTTAATTTGGCTTAAAGGCAATGCCCAAAATGATGCGCATGATATGCAAAAGAATTATGATCACACTTTAGTTTATAGAAAAAGAATTAATGAAAATTCTGTTTTGTTTGATCACATAATACAGGAAAAAGAAGTATTTGAGGAAAATGGGAAATATTGGTATGTCGGGGCGGGTATGGTTATGGGTGGAGGAGAAGGCGGAACATTGTCGGGACGGCCTAATCTTGGCTACAGCGTCTATTATAATCCAAAAACAAAAGATTTCAAGGCTATAGAAGATCAAAATAAAGAATTGGCAAAAACTTCTACAGATATAGCAAAAATCTATACAGATAATAAAGAATTATTGGATACGGGATATGCGATAATTAGACCCCCGCAAAATGGCAGCCAATTAGGATGTTGGAAATGGGGTATAAAAAGATTTAATAGTGAAAAAAATCGCATTTTAATAAAAAAGTCAAACAATGGTTATTCTATTTACAGAAAAGAATTTATTGAGGAAACAATAGCAGTTTATAAAAAAGATAATAAAAACTTTGCCAAACTAAATAAGAAATTTCCATTAAAAAGTTTTTTTGGAGTTTCAAGTGCAGAGGGAACAAATGATTTGTCAGAATTGTTTGAGGGTAAAAAAGTTTTTACAAATCCCAAGCCGTTAAACTTAATTTCTCATTTTATAAAATCTGCTACAAAATCAAATGACATAATCTTAGATTTTTTTGCAGGAAGCGGAACTACCGCCCAAGCGGTTATGCAGTTAAATGCCGATGACGGCGGAAACAGAAAATTTATTTTATGCACTTTGGATGAACCTGTTAAAAAAGACAGCCCTGCCCAAAAAGCAGGATTTAAAACTATTGATGAAATTGCACGAGAGAGAATTATACGGGCAAGCAAAAAAATACAAGAAAAAATTATGCCGCAAAATCTTAATAATTTTGATGCAGGCTTTAAACATTATTTTTTCAAAGAAGCAAATATTGAAACATTGGATAAAATAGAAAATTTTGATTTAAATCAAACCAAGCTTTTGGCAGACGATATGATAAGTCCATTTAGCCAATTCTCGCTCTCTAAGCGCGGCGATAAAAATAACGGCGCCGAAACAATTTTAAATACTTGGTTTATTGACGACGGTTATACTTTTGAGGATAGAGCAAAAATTGAAATTCTAAATTTGCAAAATTATAAAGCTTATTATGCCCCCGAATTTTCGCGTCTCTATTTAATTTATCCCGACACTGAAAACTGGACTAGCGAAAGTTTAAAGACATTATTAAATAAAATGGGGAAAAATGAAATAAGCGTTACAAACATAATAATTTATGCCTACTCATTTAATTTTAAAAATTTAACCGAATTAAAAAACAATTTAAATGCAAATATAAAAAATGCGGATATTATAAAAAACTTAAAAGTTTTAGAAAGATATTAGAAGCATTTTTGGAGTGGCAAAACAGCATCAAACAATTAAACATTACTTCAATAAATTATATCTCCAACAATAAAAAGGAACTTTTATGCAAATTCAATTAGAGTCTTTAGACCATCAAGAAAAAGCAATAAATGCAATACTATCCGCACTTGGAAATAAAGAACAATTAGTAGCGGAAAATATCAAGAGCAATGTATGGGAAAATCCTACTATTAACCCTCCGCAAAATATTACAAGAGAAAATACTTTATACGATTCTTTTTGCCCGCAAGAAAGAATCATAGATGTAAAAATGGAAACGGGAACGGGTAAAACTTATGTTTATACTCGTCTATGTTTTGAACTTTTTCATCTCTATGGTTTAAATAAATTTATTATTATAACGCCGGGCGTAGCCATAAAAGAAGGGGTTATAAATTTTATGAAATCTGATTATGCTAAGCGGCATTTTAATGAACTATTTAAAAATTATAAACTCAATTCTTATATTGTAAACAAGGGAGATTTTACAACTAAACGAGGACGCAAAAAAATTCCGCAAGAACTATCAAGTTTTATCTCCAATAATTATTACTTCCATAAACATGAAAGCGGGCGTGGAAATATAAATTGTTTAATATTAAATTCTGGAATGCTTACCTCAACATCCATGGCAAGAGATGATTATGATCAAACGCTTATAAATTCTATAAATTCTCCCCTGAACGCTTTAAAAGAAATTAAACCAATAATAATTATAGACGAACCTCATCGCTTTAAAAAAAATGATACAGCTTGGAAAAATATTTCTAAACTCTGCCCCCAATTAATATTTAGATTTGGAGCTACTTTTGCTCAAAATGCGCCCAAAGGCAAAAAAGATTATACGAATTTGGTTTATGATTTAAATGCAGTTAGAAGCTTTAATCAAGGATTAGTTAAAAAAGTTGAAATTTCTTATCCTGATTTGTCAGAAGATAAAGCTAAAAATAGATATAAAATTATGAAAATTGACAATAGGAATTCTGCAAAATGCGTCATTTTAAAAAATATGCAAACAAAAAAAGAATATCGTTTAAAAACGCAAGAGTGTTTAAATATCGTAGACAGAGCATTTGAAGGAAATATTTATTTAGACGAAATAAAAAATGCAAATTCGGCGGTTTTATCAAATGAGTTGGAAATCTCGCCTGGTATGGATATATTGCCTGATGTTTTTTCTGATAATTATCAAGAATTGATATTGAAAAAAGCGTTAGATGAACATTTCAAAAAAGAGGCGGAGAATTTTTTGCGCCCCAATACAAATAATGCGCCTAAAATTAAAACCTTAAGTTTATTTTTTATAGAAAACATAGAGAGTTTCAGGGACGAAGAAGGATTGCTTAAAGAAGGATGGCTTAGGAAAACTTTTACAAAATTATTAAAAGAAAAATTAAAAGAACTATTTAAGAAATACAAAAATGAAAATGGACGCAAAGGCGAATATGCGGATTTTTTGCAGGCAAGTTTAAATGCTTTGCAATTGTGTTTAGGCGGTTATTTTGCGCGAGATAATGATAAAAAAAGCGATGAGGCAATTGTGGCTGAAGTGGACGATATTTTGAGAAATAAAGAAAAAATGTTGACTTTTAAAGATGAAAGAGGGAATTGGAATTTGAGGCGGTTTTTGTTTAGCAAATGGACATTAAGAGAAGGCTGGGACAATCCAAATGTTTTTGTTTTAACGAAAATTAGAAGCAGCGGATCAGAAATTTCTAAAATTCAAGAGGTCGGACGCGGCTTGCGTTTGCCTGTAGATGAAACAGGAAATAGAATAACCGATCAAGAATTCAGCCTTTCATTTCTAATAGATTATTCAGAAAAAGAATTCGCAAATAAATTAATCGGCGAAATAAATGCAGACAGCATTGATGAAACAATAGATAAAAATAAATTAACTGATGAAATGATCGAGAAAATAAGAGGAAAATCAGGTATTGACAAAGCCAATTTTTTGAGAGAACTTGACAATCTGGGAATTATAGACCGTGCCAATAATTTCAATCCGTCCGTAACTATAAACGGTCAAACAAAATCTGGGTTTGAATGGTTCATAGAAAAATGTCCAAATATATTTGGCGAGACATTACAGAAAGGAAAAGTTAAAACACAAACAGAAATTAAAAAACCTAAAAAAACTGAACTGCGAATTAAAAACTGGGAAAAAATAGAAAGTTTGTGGAAACAAATTACTAAGAGATTTATTGTTAAATATCAAGATTTAAATCAAAAAGAAATGGAAAAATTATTAAATGGATTTTTAAAATTAGAAAATTTTACAACAGAACAAAACGGAGAAATAAAAACATTTAATATTGAAAATGAAAATGCCAAAGTTGTTTTAAAAGAAAACACCTGCTATGTAAATAAAAACATTGAAAATATGAAATACGGCGTTTTTTTAAAACGGCTGCATGAACATACAAATTTACCGTTAAATTTATTGCACAAAAGAATATGCGAAATTTTTGTAAAGGAAAAAAATATTGACGATTTGATAAATCCCTTGAGTTTGCAAAAATTAAAAGGAGCTTTTGATGAAACTTTTATAGAATTATTTGCCCAAAAATATGAATATGATACTTTGGATTATCAGGCGTGCGTCTCTTTATTAGATGGGAATAAATTTGTGGAATCGGTGGCGTCAAATGATATAGGGATTTATGGCGACCCTGATATTAAAGTTGATGATAGGTATCTATTTGAAGCGCCGGCTAGATATGATTCAGATATAGAACATGAAGTATTAAAGAAAACTCCCCCTGAAAATATCACCGTCTTTGGCAAAATTCCTAAAAAATCAATCAAATTTCCAACCTATACGGGAAATACAACAACACCCGATTTTTTGTATTGCATACAGAGAAATGACAGCACAATTATAAATGCTTTGATAGAAGCGAAAGGAAAAGACCCTGCCGCTTTAAGCGAATTGGAAAAAGCAGTTTTAAACTCTCAAGAAAAAATCGCTAAGATGTTGGAAAATACGGAAATGAAAACAATTACACAGGCAAGCGAAGCGATTGATTTTTTGGAAACGCTATTGAAATCGAATAAATGAACACAATATTAGAAGGAGAAGTCTCTCTACAAAAAGATGACGCGAAAAAATATTAAGAATTTAAAAGAAAAA
Organism: Elusimicrobiota bacterium; assembly: GCA_031282945.1. Classification (GTDB taxonomy): domain Bacteria; phylum Elusimicrobiota; class Endomicrobiia; order Endomicrobiales; family Endomicrobiaceae; genus JAITCX01. The sequence goes on along the minus strand of JAITCX010000047.1, from coordinate 2,979 downwards.
GGCGCCGCCGGCAAAAAAATTGAGTTTTTAAGAGACGCCCTTTCCCTATTTTTTAAAATAACTTTTCAATGTTTTCCAGTTTTTTACAATGTGAATAAAAGATAGACCGCAAAATAAAAATCCCGCGATAACATGAATAACTTTGAGAATATGCTGTAGCTCAAATAGAAAATATGGCGGGCGCTCTTTTAGCCAATATTCTTGAATCAATTTTTACATCCACAATTTGAATTCCAATGGCAGTAATAAATAAAATTATTACAAGAAAAAAATACATAGACACGGCCGCCCTAATATTGAATTTACCCCTTTTTCTTTTTCTTAACGCTAAAACCAAACCCCCCAACAAATTTGCCAAGCTCAAAATATTTGCCCTTTAGAAAAGCTATCGGTTTAGTTTTTATAAAGTCAAACGCGCCATTTGCACTAATATACTTTTTATCCGCATGCACGCAAACAACTTCCGCGCAAAACATGTCATGACTGCCATAATGCAAAATATCTTTGACAATGCATTCTATGTTTATAGGCGATTCCTTTATCAAAGGCGCCGACACTTTTGCCGCCGCAAGAGGCGTCAACTTCATCTCCTTAAACTTATCAAAATCCCTGCCCGATTTTACTCCGCACCAATCCGTTGCAAATGCAAGATCTTTGGTCGTCAGATTTATAACAAAATTTTTATGTTTGCATAAAAGCTCGTAAGAATACCTCTCCTTGCGCACCGAAATAGAAACCATAGGAGGATCGCTTGCAATTGTACCCGCCCAAGCAATCGTTAAAACATTTCTTATACCTTTAAAGTCGCCAACGCTTACTAAAACCACCGGCAAAGGTCCTAAAACATTGCCAGCTTTCCAAATTGTTTTCATATATTTTCCCAATTTCCTCATTCAATAAAAAAACGCAAACGGAAAAATCCGCTTGCGTTTTTTATTGTGTTCTAAGCTCAATTAAATTTTCTTATTTGGTCTTTAAATCTGTAAAAGATTTGACAACATATACTAAAGATATTGCAAAGAAAACTACCGCTAAAATGCGGCCGACATTTCCGCTCTGATTTAATTCCAAAGCCAATTCTAAAGCTAATAAACCAAAAAGCGTAGTAAACTTTATTATCGGATTCATCGCAACTGAAGATGTATCTTTAAAAGGATCGCCCACTGTGTCGCCAACAACGCTAGCCTTGTGAAGCTCCGTCCCTTTTTCACGTAAATCTACCTCAATATATTTTTTTGCATTGTCCCAAGCGCCGCCCGCATTTGCCATAAAAATCGCTTGAAATAAACCAAATAATGCAATCGAAATTAAATAGCCGATAAAGAAATACGGTTCTATAAAAGCAAAAGCAAGCGTTGTGAAAAATACCACTAAGAAAAGATTGATCATTCCTTTTTGCGCATACTTTGTGCAAATCTGCACAACTTTTTTAGAATCTTCCGTTGAAGCTTTGTCCGAAGAACCGTCCAATTTGATATTGTCTTTAATAAATTCTACAGCTTTATAAGCTCCGCTCGTAACAGCATGCGTTGAGGCGCCCGTAAACCAATATATCACAGCTCCCCCAGCAATTAAACCAAGCAAAAACGGCGCATGTAAAAGCGATAAATTTTCTAACCCAGTGGTTAACCCTTCAGTCAATAAGACAATAGTTGAAAAGATCATCGTAGTTGCGCCCACAACCGCCGTTCCTATTAATACAGGTTTTGCAGTCGCTTTAAATGTATTGCCCGCCCCGTCATTTTCCTCAAGCAAAGATTTGGATTTGTCAAAAGCAGGTTTGTATCCAAAATCTTTTTCTATTTCCTGCGAAATATTTGGAACGCTTTCTATTAAAGATAATTCATAAACCGATTGAGCATTGTCTGTGACAGGTCCATAAGAATCTACAGCAATTGTGACCGGCCCCATTCCTAAAAAACCAAAAGCTACAAGCCCAAATGCAAAAACCGCAGGAGCTACCATTATGCCGTCTAAACCAAAACCGCTTATAATGTAAGCTACCCCCATAAGAAGCAAAATGGCAAGACCCATCCAATAAGCGCTAAAATTTCCAGCCGTCAGTCCAGCCAAAATGTTTAATGATGAACCGCCCTCTTTGGAAGCGGAAACAATGTTTTGCACAAAAGCGCTTTTTACAGATGTAAAAATTTTTACAATTTCAGGTATGACCGCCCCCGCAATTGTTCCGCAGCTAATTATAAGCGAAAGTTTCCACCAAAGCGTGCCGTCTCCAAGACCGCCTATAATAAAGTATGACACAATAAATGTGAAAACAATGGAAACGATTGAAGTGATCCATACAAGACTTGTAAGCGGAGATTCGTAGTTCATCACATCAGCATTGGCAAATCTGGATTTTGCAAAAGCGCCGTTTATTGCATAGGAAAGCGCGCTTGCAATTAACATAAGCAAACGCATTACAAAAATCCAAACTAAAAGTTGAATTTGAGTTTCTGGATTGCTGACAGCCAATAATATGAAGGTGATAAGCGCAACGCCCGTGACGCCGTAAGTCTCAAAACCGTCTGCAGTCGGACCGACAGAATCGCCTGCATTGTCGCCTGTGCAATCAGCTATAACGCCGGGATTTCTAGCATCGTCTTCTTTTACACCGAAAACAATTTTCATTAGATCAGATCCAATGTCTGCAATCTTTGTGAAAATTCCGCCCGCAATTCTCAAAACAGAAGCGCCAAGAGATTCGCCAATTGCAAAGCCAATAAAACAGGGTCCTGCAAAGTCGCCCGGAATAAAAAGCAAAATGATAAGCATGATAAAAAGCTCTATGCTTATTAAAAGCATGCCGATGCTCATACCGGCGCGCAATGGAATTGCATAGCACGGGAAAGGTTTCCCTTTAAGGCTTGCAAAAGCTGTTCTGGAATTTGCAAAAGTGTTTATGCGCATTCCAAACCATGCCACCGTGTAGCTGCCTAAAATTCCAATGATGCTGCACAAAACAATCATGATAACTTT
>JAITCX010000208.1 GCA_031282945.1 Elusimicrobiota bacterium | reverse complement strand
GAATTTATAAAAGTTATGCTGGAATAATTGGCAAAAATAGCGCCGCCTCCTGTGTTTTGCGGCATTTGCATTAAGTTTAATGCAAGATTTGATTTAAACGATACGGCGGAATTTCTAAAAACAGCGGAAGAATTATTTAAATAAATTGCCCCGCCGCTATTTTGCGTATTATTGTTTAAAAATTCCGCATTTGCATTTTCAAAAAGTAAAGTCGAACTATTAAAACTAAATGCGCCGCCTAAACTTTCATAAGTCGAGCCTGAGTTAAAAGACGCTATTATTTTTGAATTTGTAAAAGATAAATTTGTGCGGTTTGCAATAACAGCTCCGCCGTTTCCATTTGTTATATTTGAGCTAAATATTATAGAGGAATTTGTAAAACTAATTGTAGAATAGTCGGCCTGTAATGCGCCGCCCCCTTGATCTATTGTTTTAGTTAAGGCTGAATTTTGAGAAAACGAAATAGTTGATTTGAAAAATGCAGCGGTGGAATTTTTTAAACTAATAGCGCCGCCGGCGCTTGCGCTTTGAGAGCTAAAATTTATTTTGGAGTTTGCGAAATAGATCTCCCCTGAATTTGCCGCTATGGCGCCGCCTGTTTCAACAGCGCTATTGTTTATAAAACTAATTGATGAAAAATTAAAAAATAAGTTGGAAGCTTCTAAATAAAACGCTGCTCCGTCTGCGCCTGAGGCATTGTCTATAAAGACTGCCGCGCTGTTTGTAAAATAAATTCTGGATGCATCGTGTCCTACAATAGCGCCGCCTGCAACAAGCGGCGTCAAATTAATATTGACATTGCTTGAAAAAATTACATTTGCTTTTATGAAATTTAAAGTTGAGCGATCTGCAAAAAATGCTCCTGCGCTTTTATTTGATTGGGAGAAGGACGTATTGCTTGAAAATGTTACGCTTGATGTAAAAGTTATTGCGCTATTATGAGAAACAAAAACGGCAGCTGACGATTGGTTTGCGCTAAAAGAATAAAATGAAATATTTTTAAATGTTGCGCTTATATTTTCTAAAGCAAACCCTAAATCAGTAGAATTTTGGGAATCTAAAAAATGATCTCCTCCATTGACGGTTAAATTGTTTGAACTTGGATTTCCTAAAGGGAGAGGAAACGCTTCAAATGCGCTTTGAGCATTTACTATAAGCAAAACAGAGGCGTGGTTAGGAGCATTAGCAAAACTTTGCGCAAAAAGGTTCCACTCGCCTAAAATGCTCAATAAAATGGATTTAGTGTTTTCGTCTACCGTTAAAGCATAGCCGCGAGGCGCAAATAGATGATTTTTTATAATGGGAATATTATTTGATTTGAGAATGGTCAACTTTTTATTTGTCATAGGATTTAAATCATTTATTGAAAGCGTAGAATTTGCGACAGTAAAGTTTCCGCCGACTGAAATAAAATCAGATTCTTCTGCCGCAAAATTTGCATCTATATGCAATATTCCTGTTAAGTTGAAATCATTGGTAATTGTGAAGTCGCCGGCGGTAGCTAAGGAATTTGATAATGAAATTGAGGCGCCGCTTAAAACTGATAAATTTTTTATTAGTCCCGAGTTTTTGGCATCAGATAAAAAAATTACGGTTCCCTGTTGGATGATAAAATCATTCTCAATTTGAGGGGCGCTTGAAATGCTAAGAATTCCATTTCCTGTTTTTACAAAAGAACCATAACCATTTTGGTATTCTTTTGAAAATATTGGACTCAAGATTTGATTGTTTCCATAAAAAGTGATTTGGCTGTCTATTGAGGAAAAAACTATATCGTTTAAAGTAGATATTGGCGAATAATTTTGCAAAAATATTAGAGTAGAATTTTTAAAAATTAAATTGACTGAATGTAGTAATAGCGCTCCCCCAAATGATGTATTGGTTTGGCTGAGTGAAGCTTTATTTTCTTTAAATATTATGAAAGAATTTGTTATCTCCGCTTCAGACCCTTTGTTTATAATGGCTATCGCGCCGCCGGTGTCGGCGATATTGTTTTGGAAGGTAATAGTGGAATTTGAAATGAAAAGTTTTGATGCATCTAATCCAATTGCCCCGCCTGAGGGATGATTCCAAGGTTGGCTAAATTGATTATTTATAAAAGAAGCTGAAACATTAAAAAAATAAATTAGTGAATTTATCCCGCCGACCGCAGCCCCGGCTATGCCGCTATAGTGATAAGTATCAATGAAGGTATTGTTAATTGTAATAGCGTCCATAAAAGTAATGGCGGATTCAATGAGGCTTATTGGTTTTTTAGTAAAATTTAAGATAGAGATATTTTCAAATTTTACAATTGAGTTTGTGAAGGAAAAACCGCCTGCAGAAGTATTGTTTGCATCTAAACTAAATTTTGCGCCGTTGATAGTTAGATTGTCGGCTCCAGCGCCGATATCTAATGGGAGGGCGGAGGGAGAAATGTTTTGGGAAAGCGTGAGGATAGCTCCTACATTGTTTGGATTTTTATATTGGCTTATAAAATCGTCCCAATTGGCAATTATAATTTCTCTACTTGAGAAACTATTCCAAGTATCCACAGCGGCATTTGTTTTTATAATAAACATAAAAATAAATGCTATTGCAATAATGAAAGACAGAGTAGAACGCGCGTAGTATCTTATCACGAGGATGTCCTTTTGAGAGCGGATTAAAATTTTCATTACATTACTGCTGCAAAATTTATTTATAGAACATATAAAAACTATACCTAATTATACACCTAAAATATACAAGATGTAAAGAATATAAAGATTAAGAAGCGTTATATAATGATTTGAAAAATTGCCACTGAAAGAAATTATTAAGGGCTTCAAATTCTTTACGGCGCTGTATTCGTCTGTTGAATTCACATTTTTCTTGCCGATATTTATCAAGTTTCCTATAATTATAGGCAAGAAAATATAAAAAATTAAAGGTTAATAAAATGGAAAACAAAACAGAAAAAATTCCAAGTTTAAAGGAAGGACAAATTAAAAAACTGCCTGTGGATGTGCAGACTTTTGAAGATTTGCGTATGGGCAATTATATTTATATAGATAAGACCAAACACGTTTTTGATATGATTGACGGCGGAAGGATCTTTTTTTTGTCGCGCCCAAGAAGGTTTGGCAAATCGCTTTTTTTATCAACGCTGCAAGCGCTTTTTGAGGACAAGAAATATTTATTTGAAGGTTTATATATTTATGATAAGTGGGAGTGGGGGACAGAATATCCAATTATAAAGATTGATTTTTCGGATATAAGAGTAAATAGCATAGAGGCGTTGATTGAGGATTTGCAGGCGACACTGGAATGGAATGCAGGAAATAATAATATAAAAATTGAATATGGAAATGAAAGTATAGCAAAAAAGTTTTCTGGGTTGATAAAAAAATTATATGAAGTTAAGAAACAAAAAGTGGTAATTTTAATAGACGAATATGACAAAGCGATTAGAAATAATTTAGATAAATCGGAAAAAGAAAGGGATGGCATAAGAGAAGTATTGAGAGATTTTTATGAAGTGATAAAAGGCAATGACGCCTATATTCGTTTTGTTTTTTTGACAGGGCTTTTAGAAATTAACGGGCTGTCATTTTTTTCAGGGTTAAACAATGTAAGGAATATAACATTAAAGTCGCAATTTAGCGATATATGCGGGTATACGCAAACAGAATTAGAAAGTAATTTTGATTATTATATTACTGAAATGGCTAAGGCAATTGGATACGATAAGAAAGAAACGCTTAAAGAAATAAAGGATTGTTATGATGGGTACACTTGGGACGGGAAAACAAAAATGTATAATCCGTATTCAGTTTTAAATGCGCTTGCGGATAAAGAGTTTAACAATTATTGGTTTGAATCCGGGACATCAGCATCGTTGGAAAAGTTTATAAGAAATAATCCAATGCAGGATTTTGATTTTGAGGAGATTTATTTTTTGTGGTCGGATTTGACGATAGTAAATTTAGATGCAATAGAACCAGAGATAATGTTATTTAGAAATGGATATTTGACAATAAAAGATATTGAACAAGAACATGGAAAGACAATAGGATGCACATTTGTGTGGCCGAATGCCGAGGTGAAAGAAAGCGCAAAGAAAATAGCATTATTTGCAATGTATGAATTAAAATCTAAAAAGCTTGCAAATTTGAGGAAACCATTTTTAGAAAGTTTCAAAAGTTTTGATGAGGAACTTTTTAATAAAACGCTTTCAAGTTTTATATCATTGATTTCATATAAGAAAGCGCCAAAAGGAGAAGCGGCGTATCAAGCGCTGTTTGGGACATCATTAGATATAATGGGATTTAATATTTTAAATGAGCTGCCGACAAGTAAAGGCAGACCCGATATAGTGATAATTTATGGAGATACAGCGATAATAATAGAAGTTAAATATGTAGAAATAGATAAAAAAGTCCAAAAAGGAAATAAAAAAGTTTTTGAGAAAAGACTAAATGAGAAAATAGAAAGTGGGATAAAAGCGGCATTAAAACAAATTGCTGAGAAAAAGTATTATGAGAGATTTGAATTAGAATATGATAAGGTATTATTGATAGGATTGGTTTTTGCGCAAAAAGGCCAAAAGGCGAGAGCAAAGTTTGAACGAATAAAATAATTGTTAAATGGGGCGGTAGAAAAGTTCTACCGCCCCCTTGTATAGTTTTAAAAACTTGAATTAAAAAGTTGGAGATTGTTCAATTAGTGCCCACTGCTGTTTAGTTGAATTTCTTTGATACGGCATTAGAATAATATTTGAATTAGTTTCATCTGAGGAAATTGTAATATATAATTCTGTATTTTTTAGTCTAATTAGATATGTGTCATTGTCTTGTTTTAAAAATTCCCAATATTGAGCGCTGTCATTGTTGACTAAAGGCTGCTGCCATAAAGTAACGCCTGCTTTAACCGCTGACGAGGCTTGAAAGGTTTTGCCGGTGAATAGATTTTCTAATTGATAAGTTGATCCTTCTATATGTCTAAAATTCCAAGTCATACATTTCCATTCTTGATGGGGATAAAGTATTATTTTATTGCCGTCAGCTGTACCCGCCCTATAAGGCCTCACATCTTTTTGCGTTTGTGGATTTTTTATTGCAAAAGTTCCAGAAATAATTGACTGGCTGTAAGCGTTTGCCCCAAATATTGCAAGCCCTGCAAGAACTACAATAAACAAAAAAATCTTTTTCATGGTAATGCCTCCTAAAAATAATAGCCCCGCCATACATTAATAATAGTAGGCGCTATATATGAGCGGTATAAATACATAACAAAATAGAGTTGATAATTATTGCTAGCGAATCTATTCATAATTGAGATGATAATGTAATAATCGGTTTCATATTTAATTGTTCTTAATTAAGTCCTGCATAAAACTTTAATATTAGTAGAGGTTGAGAGTATCCATAGAATAAAAAAATCATTGAGAATTCTTATGAAACTTTAGAGGATTTTTGATGATTGGCGTTAAATAATTGTTGTGGAGGCTATTATGAAAAAGTTTTTGACAGTGTTTTTGTTTTTATTGATGGGCGCTGTTTATGTTTTTGCGCAGACAATAGATAAAAATTCTTATGTCTTAATTGATTATCCAGATTTTGCCGCCCAATTTAAAAATGCTCCAAAGGGGACAGTAAAGAAGTTTAAATCGGTTGCAGTTCTTTACACCACTGATGGTAAAGAAAGTTACACCTTTGGAATGCCTGACAACTCTTTGGCTTTTTCAATGCATTCTTTGCGCCCAATAGAGATAACCCCCAGTATGACAAAAAAAATTACAATTTATTATACCGCTATAAAAGAGGGGTCAACTGATAAAATTACTTTGGATTATATAGATAAAGATTCAAATGCCGCGGCGGCCAATGAACGGCTGCTTGCCTCAAAAGCCCCGGCTAGTTCAATAGATAAATCGCAGTATAAGAATATTACAATTGATAAATATGTTAAACAGGAGAGCGGAAACGCTAAGGTCGGCGCCATTAGAAAATATAAATCGCAAGCTTTGCTTAAACAACAATTTGCAACGATCTATATGATTGTAGATCCAAAAACAAATGTATCCGTAACCGCTGAAATTACTAAAAAAAATATAGGAGCGGCACCCAATCAAGTGGTTACAATTTATTATACAGCTACAAAAACTAGCCAGTATTATTCAGCTTCAAAAACTAATGAAGCGGTAGATAATTTGGTTGTTGACGAGATAGAAATTAAATAAGCTAAAAATAAAATCTGTAAGGGCGCATAAATTACGGGCGCCCTCACAGATTTAATCTATCAACTGCGGCATCAGTTTTTATCTTGAGACTTTTTCAACTCTTTTTCTTTTATGCGTTTTTGTTTGCGCATATCCGCTAAAAGTAAAGCCGTCAAACCTTTTGACACTTCTTCTTCTTCAAAAGCAATTCCTGCAACGCCTATATTTTTTAAGTATTCTCCATTATTTAAAAATCTTGTTCTAACTAAAATTCTAATAGATGGGTTGAGTATGTTTGCCTCAATAGCGGCATCAATTGTCGCGCTTAAAATCGGCACCGTTATTATCAAATAAGACGCATTCTGTATGCCCGCCGCTTTTAAAACTTCCCGCCTTGAACAATCCCCATAAAATGCCATCAGCCCCTCATTGTTTAATGTAATAATTGTGTCAATATTTGTGTCAATTATCACAGGCGTCCAGCCCTTTTTAATTAAAGCTTGCGTCACGCTTTGACCGGTCGGTCCATACCCAACTACAATTGCGCGCTTTGCATTTTGTTCTTGTTCTTTTTTTAAATTAGCTAGAGCGTTTAATTTTTCAATGTCCTTGTTTTTGCGCTGTGAAAAATAATTTAGAACTTTCAAAATTTTCTCATGTTTCATTACAAATCTTTCAATTTTCGGGACTTGTTTAAAGAGAGTAGGATTTAATGTGATAGTAACAATGGCGCTGACTACAATGGCATTATAGACTTCGTCCCCCGCAAGCCCTAAACTTTTTGCTACTTGCGCTAGAATAAAAGAAAACTCGCCAATTTGCGCCAGACCCGCCGCAACAGTTAAAGAAGTTTTTGGCGAATAACCTAAAAGCGTGACGGCAATCATTGCAAAAAGAGGTTTTATAATGAGAATTACGCCGATACAGGCGATAATTAAAGCGGGATAATTAATGATAAATCGCGGGTCTAAAAGCATGCCTACCGATAGAAAAAATAAAACGGCAAAAGAATCTTTTAAAGGAAGCATGTCTGAGGCGGCTTGATGGCTCATCTTTGTTTTGCCCACCACCATCCCGCCTAAAAAAGCGCCGAGCGCAAAAGAAGTTGAGAAAGCTACAGACGCCCCTATAGCCGTGGCAAAAGCTATAACTAAAACAGCTAAAGTAAATAGTTCTTGCGAGCGCGTCTTTGCAATTCTAGAAAAAATCCATGGGACAAAACGGCCGCCAATTTCCATCACAATAACCCACAATCCAGCTAAACGCAAAATTGCTATGCCGACATTTTTTGCAATTCCAATGAGCGCTGATTCGCTGCCAAAACCCATAGCTAAAATGCTAGAAAGCGAGGGCAGCAAAACCAAAATTAAAACAGTAAATATATCTTCAACTATCAGCCATCCCACAACCACATTTCCCTGCACGCTTCCAATTACGCCGTTGTCGGTTAAAACTCTTATCAAAATTACTGTGCTGGCCACCGATAGTCCTAAACCCAAAATTATGCTTGAGCCAAGCGAAAGCCCCAAGTGGAGTCCTAGAAAAGTTCCAAACATTGTGGATGCGACGCTTTGCACAATCGCGCCTGTGATCGCCACGCCCTTAACTGATAGAAGATCGTCTAAATTAAAATGTAAGCCCACGCCGAACATCAAAAGAATGACGCCCGCTTCGGCAAGCTGCGCCGTAAGCGCATAATCCGCCACAACGCCAGGCGTCATCGGCCCGATACAAAAACCTGCTATTAAATATCCAACTATTGACGAGAGGCCTAATTTTTGAGTTATGTATCCAAATAACAATGCAAAGACAAAGCCGATTGTAAGTATTGTAAGTAATTCAATATGTGGTGTCATTGTAACCTCATTTCATTTTTTTATCTGTGAGCTTATTTAATATTTCGTCTATAGCTTTATAAAGCAAATCCAAATTGGGAAAATCGTTTATAAAAGTTATATCAGCTAGAGCGGCTGTATTTGCAAGCTGTTGGCCTGCGCCGGAACTTTGAGATTCTTTTTTTTCTAGTTGATTAAATTTTTCTAATGTTTGAGGATCGCCCGCTCTTTTTCTTTTTAGCATTCTTTCAAAACGCACATCGCTTGGAGCGTCCACATTTATAAGCGTAAAATTTTTTTGTTTTTTGAGAGCTAAAACTTCGGCGGGATGGCGGATAGAAGTGATACAATAATTGTAGGCGCCGTCTTGGATTTTTTTTATAGCTAGATCAGCTAAAACTCCATTGCCGTTTTCTTGGCGCAAGCGCGTCCCAAAGACAATTAAATTTTCTCTTGTAGTATCTACATTAGCTTTTTTCATTTCTTCTCTTATGATGTCAGAAAGAGAAAAATGCGTAAATCCATATTTGTCAACTATGTAGTTTGCCACCGTATCTTTCCCGCAGCAATAGGACCCTGTAAAACCTAGTATCATTTCTTTCTCCTAGAACATTTTTTTTGATTTTTATAATTATAGCAATTGTGTTTATTTTTTTGTCTTTTTAGATTTTTTAAATTGCAGACCTCGGTGAAATATGCGCCGTAAAAAATATGTTGTATTAAAAGGTATAAAACCAACGAATAGACTAAAAGATTTAATGCTTGAGCGCGCGCATGTTAATTTATGAGCGGCTTGAATTAATGTTTTTTCTCTAATGCAATCTTTGCGCAAGAGCGCCTTAGCGCGCATTCATATCAATCTTTCATTTTCCCTTTTTCAAAAGAAAAAACGTCTTTAGGTTTAAGTTTTATTTCTTTTTTAAAAAATGGCGCCCGCCCTCTTTTTGCCAAACTCTTACTGCGCCCCTCTTGACGCTTGGGCGAAAAATATTATATAATCAAATTATAAATCATATATAACAACTATGTTTTATAACATATACCTTTAAAATCGGGTTTTAATGGAGATAAATCAAATGAAAAAGCTCTCTAGTAAATTAATTCATACAGGGGACGGCGTTTTTGCTAAGAAGTTAAGTAAAGCTCCTTCTATTTCTGAAACTTTTCCTGTATACAGAACATCTGTTTTTGCTTTTGAGGACATTGCGTCTGTGGATGCGGTGTATGAAAAAAAAGCTCAAGGTTATGTTTATTCCCGCATTGCCTCGCCCAATGCCGATGCGGTTTGTGAAATTTTAGCTATGGCTGATGAAGGGGCGGCCGCGCATGTTTTTGCTTCCGGGATGGCTGCCATAACGCAGACTATTCTTTCTTTTGTAAACGCGGGCGATCACATAATTTCCTCTCCTATTTTATATGGAGCCGTGCAAGATTTTTTTGCAAATGAGCTGAAACGTTTTGGCGTTGAAGTTTCCTTTGTGGATTTTACAAAAGGCGATATTCCTACATATATAAAACCCAATACAAAAATTATTTATACTGAAACGATGTGCAATCCTTTGATTGAAGTTGCAAATATTGGCAGCATTGCTAAAATTGCGCGCGATCATAATTTACTTTTTGTGATAGACAACACTTTTGCAACGCCTGTGGTGTGTAAACCGCTTTTGTTGGGAGCTGATATTGTCGTATATAGCGCCACAAAATATTTGGGCGGCCATAGCGACATTTTAGCAGGCGCATGCGTCTGTAAAAATGCGGCTGTTGCGCAGAGAATTAAAAAGACGCAAATTTTATATGGGGCGGTTTTAAGTCCAGACGAAGCTTGGCTTTTGGCAAGAAGTTTGCGCACATTGGATTTGCGCGTTAAAAAACATTGCGCCAATGCTTTAGAGATTGCAAAATTTTTTGCAGGTAATTCAAAGGTTGAAAAAGTTTATTATCCCGGACTTAAGACCAGTCCATTTCATAAACTTGCAAAAGCGCAGTTTGCAGACGGGCTTTTTGGAGCGATGATGAGCGTAAACTTTAAGGGCGGAGCTAAAAAAGTTGAATCTTTAATAAAGCGGCTGAAAGAAATTCCTTTTGTGCCAAGCCTTGCTGGAACGGCCACAACGCTTTCTTATTCAATAAAAACTTCGCATCGTTTTTATGATAAAGCGGTTTTGAAAAAGTTGGGAATTACAGACGGCCAAATTAGATTTTCTATAGGATTAGAAGATCCTCAAGATATAATTGATATTATTAAGCAGGCTTTAAAATAAAAGGGTAGGGTATGGCTTTACAAACAAAAGAAAATATTAAACAAAAAGCTTATGAACTCGGCGTAAATATGGTAGGTTTTGCATCTGTAGATAGGTGGCGTCAATTTAATGAAATAGATGAAAAATTTTACCCTCAAAATATTTGGCCATGGAGTAAAACCGTAATAGTTATAGGCGTTCAAATTTTTCTGCCAACAATAGAAACAACTCCCTCAAATACTTACTCCGAACTCTACAATACTACAAATAGAATCCTAGACGACAGCGCCTATAAAATTGCAAATTTTCTAAACGTATCAAATGCTAAAGCGGTATTTTTTCCACGCGACGGGTATGGAGAAATTTCTGTTTTAGTGGATAGACCCTCGGCTGCATTTTCGCAAGTGTTAGCGGCAAAATATGCAGGGCTTGGGACGGTGGGATTTAATCATACGCTCATTACAAAAGAGTATGGTCCCCGGGTGCGGTTTGCCTCAATAATTACAGATTTGGATCTTGCGCCAGACGAAATGCAGCCAAAAGAGCTTTGCACAAAATGCCAGATATGCAAAAAAAGTTGTCTGATAGGAGCTTTCAGTGAAATTAAGGGAAGATTGATTGCTGAGATGGACAGAGTTAGATGCGCCAGATTTCACAAGTTTTTACGCGATCAATTGCGTTATCCCTGCGGCAGATGCATTGCGGTTTGTCCTGTTGGAAATGACAAAAAAAATTATGCAGGCGCCGCCGTGGGCGATGAGGTAAAAAAACATATTGGTGATTTTGGAAGCAAAGAAGATTGGCAAAAATTTAATGTAGAAAAGAGGAAATTTATCATGAGCAATAACAATTACAAATTTGAAACGCTGCAAATTCATGCAGGCCAAGAGCAGCCCGATCCCGCAACGGATGCGAGGGCGGTTCCAATTTATCAAACTTCGTCTTATGTTTTTAAAGATGCAAAAATTGCCGCTGGGCGTTTTGCTTTGACGGAACCCGGAAATATTTACAGCCGCATAATGAATCCGACTTGGGATGTTTTTGAAAAAAGAGTTGCGGCATTGGAACGCGGCGCCGCCGCTTTAGCTCTTTCCTCGGGAGCCGCCGCCACAACTTATGCCATACAAAATATTACGCGAGCGGGCGATCATATAATTTCTGATAAATCAATTTATGGGGGAACTTATAATTATTTTGCAAACACGCTTGCCGATACCGGCGTGAAAACAACTTTTGTAGACGGGAGCAATCCGCAGAATTTTGAGAAAGAGATCAAGGCAAACACTAAAGCGATTTTCTTTGAAACTTTGGGCAATCCAAATTCTACAATTATAGACATTGAAGCTGTGTCAGTGATTGCCCACCGCCATGGCATTCCTGTAATAGTTGACAATACTTTTGCAACGCCTTATTTGTTAAAGCCCATTGAACATGGGGCTGATATTGTTGTGCATTCGGCAACAAAATTTATCGGCGGCCATGGCACATCAATAGGCGGCATTATTGTGGACGGGGGAAAGTTTGATTGGGCTCAAAATGAAAAATTCCCGGGCCTTTCAAAACCAAATCCAAGTTATCACGGAATAGTTTTTACGCAAGCTGTTGGAAATTTAGCTTATATCATTAAAGCTAGGACAACGCTTTTGAGAGATACGGGGTCGGCTTTGAGTCCGTTTAACGCTTTTTTATTTTTGCAAGGGCTTGAAACGCTTTCTCTGCGCGTTGAGCGGCATGTAGAAAATGCTTTAAAAGTGGTGGACTTTTTGACAAAACATCCGCTTGTAAAAAAAGTCAATCATCCCTCGCTTATAGAGCATCGCGATCATGCGCTTTATAAGAGATATTTTCCAAGAGGGGCTGGGTCAATTTTTACATTTGAAATAAAAGGCGATTCCAACCGTGCAAAAAGTTTTATAGAAAACTTAAAACTTTTTTCTCTTTTGGCAAATGTCGCAGACGTGAAATCGCTTGCTATTCATCCCGCTTCAACAACGCATTCGCAAATGACTGAGGCTGAATTGTTGGCGGCCGACATCACTCCCACCACCATCCGCCTTTCAATTGGAACAGAACATATAGATGATATAATTGCAGATTTGCGTCAAGCTTTTGAGGCGGTATCATAAATGGCGCAGCCCTTTATAGACATTAAAAATCTTACAAAAAGTTTTCATGCAAACGGCGTTAACTTTGATGTTTTAAAGGGTATTAACTTGCAAATAAATAAAGGTGATATTTTTGGAATTGTGGGTTTTAGCGGGGCTGGCAAGTCCACATTGCTGCGGTGTTTAAGCAGGCTTGAGACGATAGATTGCGGCAGCGTGCGGGTGGGGCATTACCACATAGAAAAGCTCTCGCATGCAATGCTTAAAAAATACAGACAGAGCATCGGCATAATTTTTCAGCAGTTTAATTTATTGGATTCCCGCACAGTTTTTAAAAATGTTTCTTTCCCTTTAGAAATTGTAAAAACCGATAAAAAAATAATTGAAAAAAAAGTTATGGAACTTTTAGATTTAGTAAATATTGCAGACAAAAAAGATTTTTATCCCGGCCAGCTTTCGGGCGGCCAAAAGCAGAGAGTTGGAATTGCGCGGGCGCTTGCAAACAATCCAGATTTGCTTTTAAGCGACGAGGCGACAAGCGCATTGGATCCAAACACATCGCTATCCGTTTTGGATTTGCTTAAAGATATAAATAAAAAATTGAATCTTACGATAATTTTAATTACGCATGAGCTGGATGTTGTGAGATACGCTTGCAATGATATGGCGGTTTTGGAACAAGGGCGGATTGTTGAAAAGGGATCCGTGAGAGATATATTTTTAAATCCGCAAAGCCAGACTGCAAAACTTTTTATGCGTATCAATGAAAATATGTCTAAAACTGATTGGAACTATGAAATTTAGAGAGATGATATGGAAACAATAATTAAAGCTTTTTCTAAACCTGTTTGGGAAATTGTGGGGCCGTCCATTTGGGACACGCTTTTTATGACGATAACTTCTACAATTTTAACGGTAGTTTTTGGTTTAATTTTTGGAATAATTTTGGCCACCACAGACAAAGGCGGTTTGAGGTCTTTGCCGATTTTCAATGGAATTTTTGGGGCTGTGATAAATGCGGTTTTGTCTTTGCCGGCGATGATAGTGATAATTTTAACGCTGCCGCTGTCCAAGCTTATTGTGGGAGTAACTTATGGGCCAAAGGCCTGCATAATAGCTTTATCTGTAGCGTGCATTCCAATGTTTGCAAGGCTTGTTGAAAATTCAATTTTAGAAGTTCCAAAAGGAAAAATTGAAGCTATAAAAGTTATGGGCGCAAATAATATTGACATAATTTTTAAGGTTATGCTGCCGGAGGCATTGCCCAATCTCATAAGAAATTTTTCAGTTATAACAATAACTTTGATTTCCGTTACGGCGATAGCCGGTTCTTTTGGAGCGGGCGGTTTGGGAGATATTGCAGTTAGGTATGGCTACAATAGGTTTAGGACGGATGTCTTAATTGCGGCTGTCGGGACGCTTTTGGTGATGGTTGAGTTTATACAGATATCGGGGGCGCTGTTGGCGAAATTCATAATGAAGAAGCGGCATTTGATTTGATTTCTCTTTTGTAAAAAAGAGCTGGAAATTATTTCTCTTTTAAAAAAAGAGAAACAGAAAAGTAAGAGGAATTTTTAATAGCTTTCTCTTTTTGAAAAAAGAGAAATAGAAAAACTAACGACACATGCAACTTAATTCTCTTTTCTTTAAAAGAGAAACAGAAAATTATCGCTCTTTTAACTCTTTTCTTTATTTTTATTTTTGCGCTTCCTTTTTATTTTTTAGCCACGCGCCATGCGAAAATTTTTTTCGCCCCCGCGCCGACTCTACTTTTGACGTGACTGACAGCAGTCTGTACTGTCACGCCCGCCTGGGTG
>JAITCX010000026.1 GCA_031282945.1 Elusimicrobiota bacterium | reverse complement strand
AAAAATTATATTGTGGATTTAGTTTTTGCAACGCGCGATCCAAAACAATACGGACTAGACGATCTCGCCTCGCTTATTGCTTTCGGCGCATCGCCGCGCGCAACCATAAATCTTGCTTTGGCGGCGCGGGCTTATGCTTTCTTGGCGCACAGAGGTTTTGTGATACCTGAGGATATTAAGGCTATAGGCCATGACGTCTTGAGGCATAGAATTTTAATTTCTTATGAAGCTGAGGCGCAGGGTCTTACGTCCGACAATATTATAGACGATATTTTTAAAGGCGTGGATGTTCCGTAAACTAAAAAATGAATGCTAAAGATATAATAAAAAAACAAATCAAAAATTTGGAAATTCGCTCAAACAAACTTGTCAATGAAGTTTTTGCAGGTCAATATCAGAGCGTTTTCAAAGGGCAAGGCATAGAATTTGCTGAGGTGAGAGAATATCAAATCGGCGATGATTTTAGGGCGATAGACAGAAATGTCTCAGCCCGGCATGGCAAGCCGTTTATAAAACTTTTTGCAGAGGAACGGGAACTTACAATTTTATTTTTAATAGATGTCAGCGCTTCGCAATTTTTTTCGCACACCAAAAATCTTAAATCCGAAATTGCCGCCGAAGTTGCCGCCGTTTTAGCTTTTTGCGCGCTTAAAAACAATGATAGGGTTGGGATGATGAGTTTTACTGACAGAATTGAAAAAATTGTAGCTCCTAAAAAAGGCAAAAATAATATTTTGCGCATCATCAATGAAATTTTAGACTGCCATCCTGTTGGACTAAAAACATCTATATCTTTAGCTCTTAGAGAAATAAATCAAATTTGGACAAGACGGTCAGTTGTGTTTTTGATTTCAGATTTTTGCGATAGCGGCTTTAGCAGGGATTTGCGCATTACTGCAAAAAGGCATGACTTAATTTGCATAAAAATAGAGGACGAAAGAGAAAAAGAAATTGACAATATTGGACTGGTGGAAATGATAGATCCTGAAACGCAAGAAACAATGTTGGTGGATACATCTTATAGCGCTGCAAATTTTAAAATAGCGAGTAAAAATTTTGATGAGAAAATAGATTCAAACTTGACTCGTTCAGGCTTAGATATCATAAATTTAAATACGCAGGATTCTTATATACCTCCTTTAATAAAGTTTTTTAGAAATAGACAAAGACGGAAATTGTTAGGGTAAACATGAGAAAAATTATTTTAGTTTTTGCGGTAAATATTTTGTTTAGCGCAATTGCTTTTTCAACTGAAAATATAAATGCCGTTTTAAGTAAAGATAAAGCCAATATAGGCGATATTGTGGAATATAGAGTTGAAGTTGAACTCGAACCGGGCGCTTATGTTTTGGCAAAACAAAATCCAACTTTTGTAAATGCCGACATTTTAAGTTTTGACGTAACCCATATTTCTGCCGACCCCAATATTTTTGAAATAATATTTAAAATTAGCGCCTACGATGTCGGCGCTGTGCAATTGGAACCAACCGCTATTTTTTATTTAAACCCCGATTCCACCTTAAACTTATTTTTCACTCCTCAAAAATCTTTAGAAATAACTTCCGTTTTGCCGCAAGGCCAAATTGCTTTAAAAGATATAAAACCTCTCCATAAATTTAGTTTGCGCGCTCATCATTATATTTTGTTTTTCATTTTATTTGCCGCGCTTTTTATAGTGATATTTTTTATTTATAGAGACATAAAAAAGAGTCAAGAAAAAATTGTGGAAATAGATCCGCAGACGGCGGCGCTGGATGGCCTTAAAAAAATAAAAGAGGCGGGATTGGATAAAACGCAGCCTAAACTTTTTTATTATGCGATGAGCGAAATTTTAAGAGGCTATATTTCGTATAAATATAAAATCAATGCTTTGGAGATGACAACGGCGGAATTCTTGAGTGAAATTAGCAAAATTTTGCCGCCTGAAATTTCGCAAAATGCCATAAAAGCTTATTTGAAAGATTTTGATCTCATGCGTTATGCGGATTTTTTTGTTTCCGAGGAACAAACTCAAAAGAATTTTAATTTGACAAAAGAGCTGGTGGAGAAATTATGAGGTTTGCAAATTTTACATTTTTAATTCTTGGGGTAATTTTACTGGCGGCGGTTTTTTGGTTTATAAATTTTTATCAAAAAAGTAGGTATAGCCCGACTTTAAAATTTCCGCGTTTAGCTCTCATAAAAAGTACAGACGCTTCATCTAAAATTTGGATGTTGAGGTTTTTGCAAATTGCAAAATATGCAAGTTTAATTTTAATTTTAATTGCGCTTGCCCGACCTCAAAAAGGAAAATCTTTTGACATGCAAAATAATCAAGGTATAGACATAATGATAGCTCTTGACACTTCAACAAGCATGAGTTCTATAGATTTTAAACCCGATAGAATGGAAGCTGCAAAAACAGTGGTAGAAAATTTTGTCAAAGAGAGAAAATACGATCGTATTGGGCTTGTAAATTTTGCAGGCCTTGCTTTCACTCAATGTCCGTTGACAACGGACAAACAATCGCTTTTAGAGTTTATCCAAAATATAAAAATCGGCGATACGGGGTTAGACGGCACGGCCATCGGCTCTGCAATTATAACTTCGGTCAATAGGCTTAAAGACAGCAAAGCTAAAAGCAAAGTAATTATTTTGGTGACAGACGGAAACAACAATATGGGGGAGGTGGATCCGCTGACGGCTTCGCAAGTTGCGGCGCAGTATAAAATAAAAATTTATGCAATTGCGGTAGGAAGTTTGGAAGGCGGAATTTATGTTGTAGACGATCCGTATTTTGGAAGACGCGAGGTGCGGGATACGCAAAATAAAATTAATGAATCGGTTTTAAGGCAGGTTGCGCAAAATACGCAAGGTCAATATTATAGAGCTTTGGACGGCAAATCTTTTGAAAATATTATGAAACAAATTGACGCTCTTGAAAAAACGGATATTCAAACGGCGCAGTTTACAACCTACAATGAAATTTATAAACCTTTTGTGATTTTGGCGATGCTAATTTTATTAGGGGTAATTTTACTGGAAAATACTTATTTGAGGGTTTTGCCATGATATTTGCAAGCCCTTATTATTTATTTTTGCTTTTGTTATTGCCGATTTTAGCTTTTGGTTTTTTTGTGTTTTATAAAAACCGAAAAAGCGCGCTTTTTAGTTTTATTTCAAAATCAAAAATTACGGAACTTACCAATGCAAATATTAGAGCGTGGAGGCAAAAATATATTTTAGCTCTAATAGGATTTTTGTTTTTAATTTTAGCTCTTGCGCGCATACAATTTGGCGATAAACAGGAAACTATCACTCAAGAATCGGCTGAAATAATAATTGCTTTAGATGTTTCAAAAAGCATGTTGGCCCAAGATGCGGCGCCGGACAGACTTTCAATGGCGAAATTTTTACTTTTAAATGTTATAGACCAAAATGCGGGCAATAAAATTGGACTGATTGTTTTTACGCAAAATGCAATGTGGCAGTGTCCAATGACTTATGATTTAGCGGCTTTAAAAATGTTTTTGCAAGATGTAACGGTTGAACAACTGCCGGTGGGCGGCACACAAATAAGCCAAGCTATAATGCTTGCGGCAAAAACTATATCGCAGGACAATCAAGCAAATCCCAGAGTTTTATTGTTGATCTCAGACGGCGAAGATCATGATTCCAAAGTTGAGCAGGCGATAAGAGAAGCCGAGAAAAATAATTTGACGATTTTTTCTGTGGGGGTAGGTTCGGCGCAAGGCGCTCCCATCCCGCAAGGGGGCGGATATTTAAAAGATTCAAACGGCCAAACTGTGATCACCAAATTAAATCCAGCGCTTTTGCAAAATGCCGCTCAAAAAACGGGAGGCCGATATTTCAATGCTTCAGACGCGGGCGTGTTAGACAGTTTAATAAATGCAACGCAAAATATAGAAAAGTCTAAAAATGGAACTTTTAATGCAAATACTAAAAATGATCAGTTTCAAATATTTTTAGCTATTGCTTTTTTTGCATTTTTGGCAATGATTTTAGTGAGGACATCAGAGAGTAAAAAGAAATGAAAAATATTTATAAACTTATTTTAGCGGCTTTAGCGTTAACGACTTTAATTGTTTTCGTGTTTTTAAAACAGACAACCTCAAGGCAAAACAATAGTGGGGTTAATGCCTTTAATGTGCAAGACTATCAAAAGGCGGCGGACTTTTTGCAAAAAGCAATTGATCAAAATACGCAAGGCGCGGCGGAAGGAGATCCCCAGCAGAATAAAATCTTGGCGGATATTTTTTCAAATTTAGCTTCAGTGTATTATAAAGAAAATAAACCTCAAGACGCCGAAGAAATTTTTACAAATGTTTTGTCAAATCCATTTGCCAGCCAGCAGACAAAAATTAGAGCGCTTTTTGCATTGGGAAATATTGCATATCAAAACAATCAAATGGAAGATGCGAAAAATTTTTATAAAAGAGTTTTGCAGCTAAATCCAAACGATTTAGACGCAAAACAAAATTTGGAACTCGCCTCAAAAAAACAACAAGAACAACAGCAAAATAATCAAAATCAACAAAACCAACAGAATCAGCAGAATCAAAATCAGGATAAAAATCAAAATCAAGGGCAAAATAATTCTCAAAATTCCAATGATCAAAATTCGCAAAACAATCAGAGCAATTCTCAAAATTCCAATGGACAAAACAATCAACGTAATCAACAAAATCAAAGCCAGCAAAAAGCGCAAGACAA
>JAITCX010000159.1 GCA_031282945.1 Elusimicrobiota bacterium | reverse complement strand
ACTGCCCAAAATCCTGTGGTGCAGGTGGCTTTTGGGACGATGACGGCTAAAACATATTTATCGCAAGGCGCGACTCCCGCGCTTGGTTTAGGCGACATTAGCATTGCATCGCTTGAGGGCGATTCCACAATTTTTGGAGACGGCGGCTCCAGATATTACGCTTGGCTTATGGGGGTTTTAGGCGGCGGTTTGCAATTTGACATAAACTATTCAACTTATATTTCCATTTCTCAAGCTGATCCTAAAGATCCGCTATTATCGCTTTTTTATGAAATTTCCATTTCCACTTGGCTTTTAGCGCCGGAGAGTTCCGCTGGAGCTGGTTTGACGCCGCTTGCGCCTAAACGTTCATTATTTATAAGAGGAGATCAAATAGGAGAAACTATAGAGGACGATAGTTTGCAAAATTTGATTTTAGTTTTTTATAGAGCTAGAGATCCCAATGCATTAAACACGCAAAATAGAACGCCGGGCGCAAGGACATTTCAACCGATAGAAAATGAAGTTTATTATCCGGGTTTTTCGCTCAATCCGCAAACGGCGGAGTCTGGCGCGGATGCAGAATTTTTAGTTGAGGGTAGCGCGGATGCGGCGGATGTTTCCAAATATGTTATCAGCGGCCGAGGAAGTATGTCCTTTTTTGATCTTGTAAATGCCACAACTTTGCAGCTGCAAAATATTACCATGCGGGACGCTTATGTGAATGTAGATCCCCGCACTGAAGCAAGGGGCGGCTCTTTGATAAGGATGGCAAATCCCAGCGCGAAAATTATTATTTCAGGGTCGGTAATTTCAAACAGTTCCTCGCCTCATAACGGCGGCGTTATTTATCAGGGGGCGGGCAATGCTGTTGTGACGGCTGCAACGCAGTTTACGCAAAATAAATCAGGCTCAGACGGCGGAGTTTTTTATATAACTAAAACTAATGCGGATTATTTGCGGGTTGTAATTGACATCGGCAATCAGACATTATTTAAAAATAATTTAGCGGCGCAAAATGGCGGAGCAATGGCTTTAAATGGCGATGTTTTTGCGCAAATTTTAAATGGTTCTACTTTTGATACAAATACGGCGGGCAGTTTGCAGCGCGAAGGTTTAGGCGGCGCGATTTATATGACGGGCGGAGCGAGCGTTACAATTAATTCCGGCGGCGCAGCGGTGGAATTTAAAAATAATGTTCATCATATTCTAAATGATCAAAACGTGATTGAGCGCGTCTCAAATGATATTTATGTGGACGATGGTTATTTAGCTTTAGAGGCGCTGGGGGCAAATCCAATTTATTTGCGCGGCGGTTTAATTGTAAATGCCGGCGTGGTGGAGATGAAGGGGTCAAATGGTTTTCATTTAGGCGGCGTCAATGAAATTAAATCTGGGGCATTAAATTTATTGGGCGGCATTTTGTATGTTGAAAATGCGCAGTTAAATATTAGGGCGGCGGCGGTCTTGACAGTTGGCTCGCCGGATCAAGCCGAGGATGCTCCTAACACGAGAATAGAGCTGAACAATTCAAATGTATTAATAGAAAACAACGAGTCCGCCGACATAAAAATTTTCAACAATACTTTCCAAGGCATTTCAATTTTGATTGTGCGCGATTCCATTTTAACGATAAACGACAGCATAGAATTTAACGCAAACGAAGTTTCCAATGCGGGCATAATTTCCATTATTGGAAGTTCTAATGGGAAGGCGCAGATCATATTTAACGGGGAGAATACGAGCTTTATAAACAATACCATTACAAATAGTATGGGCGGGCTGCTGTATTGGAACGGCGTCAATGCGCGTGTAGATTTTTCACAGACAAATGTGACGGCGCAGGGCAATAAGGTTTACGGGGACAATGGCGGAGTGTTTTGGTATGACGCTGGTTTTGGAGACTATGATATTGTGTTTAATGGAAGGGTTGACATGAAAGGAAATACTATCGGCAAAGATTCAACTTCCGGGCGCGGCGGCGCATTTTATATAAACGGATCTAAGGTGGATTTTTTAGCCGCCGCTAATTTCAACGCCAACAAAGCGGGCGCGGCGGGCGGCGCATTTTATGCTGTGGGCGGAGCCAATATTACATTTGGAACTGGTGATACGGATATCAATTCAAATAGCGCGGGTCTTGGCGGAGGTTTTTATTTGCAAGATTCAAAAGTTAGTTTTAATGGGGATATAGACTTTGTAAAAAATACCGCTGCGATGCAGGGCGGGGCTGTTTATATGATGGGAAATTCCTCTCTCAAGTTTGCACACGGTGTTGAGTTTAGCAATAATATCGCAGGCGGAAACGGCGGGGCGCTTTATATTGGGGCTGGGTCTTTGGTTGAGATAAGAAACGGCGCGAGCTTTTCTGAAAACGCCGCTCAAGGAGCAAAAGGCGGCGCAATTTATAATGCTGGCATTCTCACGCTTGATACGGGTGGCGGGGCTATAACATTTAGCAATAATCAAGCTTTGCAGGGCAAGCACATTTACAATGCGGGCGTGTTAAATATCATTACAAATGAAGAGGATGGCGGGCAGATCCAAAATCTTGAAAACTTTTATACAGACGGAAATTCGGTTATCAATAAAAGCGGGCTGGGGACATTTAGCGTTTACGGCGATACTTTTATAAGCGGGATTATAAATATCAATGAGGGCGCATTTAGCATTGTCGGCGATCCCGCTTTGCAGCCGCCGACGGTTGCAACAATTAGCAATGCCTCTATATTTTCCAAAGATGATTCCGCCTTTAACATTAATTTTGTCGCTGGGGCGTCTGGAATGAACATAACTTTTGACAATTCTTTAATTGAGGCGCGTATCAACATTGTAAACACGGCGGATTTTGGTTTGCCGATGATTGTTGAGGGCAATACGGATTTTGCGGGCGGGTTTGGAGACGACAATCGCTTGGATACAATTACGAAAAACGGCGCGGGGACTTGGGCTGTCGGCAACACGGTAAATTTTGCGGGCGTGATAAATGTGACAGACGGAAAATTGAGATTTTACGGCGGGGGCGTAGACAATGCGGCGGTAATTTCAACGCTCAATATTTCGGGCGCGGCAAATTTAGAAATTGCGTCAAAGCAGACCTTGATTAAAAATTTATCTATGGGTAAAAACACAGCTTTGATTTTTGACAATAACGCTGATTTATTTTTGATTGACAATTCCACAATTGCGGGCAGGGTTGTTTTAAATGTGGATACAAAAAATAATACGGTAGGCAAAATAGTTTTGTTGTCGGATCTCTCGGATGCCAAGTATGCGGCGGTGGCGATAGACGGGGCGGTTTTGGATATGAGTTCTTTAGCCAATGCTTATGCAAGCGGGTATGAGACGAGCGTAGAAGTTGTTATTGCCACTGCAAGTTTTAATTTAGCGCAAAGCAGCGGGGCGATCATTGGGACATTTACTGAGAGTTCTGGGGAGATTTCGCGAGTGGGCAGAGTGTGGAAGTGGAAACTTGTTTATGACACCACAAGTCTTGGCGGCGCCGAGTCTGACGGCGGGACAGCTGGCTTTAAGACTTTTACAGACGAGAACGGAAATATTGTGACGGGCATTAGGCTTATGGCAGAGAGTCAAGCGCAGGCTTTAGATTTTCCGGATTTAAATTATAATCAGCGGCAGGCGGAGAGATTATTGTTTAATCTTTTGCCCAGAGACTCAGAACATATCATTGTGATTTGGGATGCGGCTGAGGACATTGCGCGCAATGATCGCGGAAATTTCCCATTATATTTAGAGGAGCTGAGCGGTTCATTTTTAGCCACGCTTTTGACGATACCGGCATTAAATATAAATCCCGATTCATTTTTTGAAAATGTGAGAAATGACGATGTGAAAATTTGGACGACAGTGGAGGGAAACTTTTTCCAAACGGACAAGAAAAATGTGATGGGGGCTTTTGAGGTTACCGGCGGGCAGGCTGTTTTAGGCGCTGATATTCTAAAGTCAAACAATATGAAAGCTGGAGTTTTTGCAGATGTGTCAAATCAAACTGCTGTGCAGGGGTCGGCCAATAAAGCAAATTTGGAAGCTTTTGGCGGCGGCGTTTATGGCGGGATATTTGATTTGTTTGGAAATTTATTAGACATAAAAATGAATTTAGGTTATGCGGTAAGCAATATCAATGCGACCCGCGGCATCACCGTTGGTTTAGAGGAGACTTTGGAGTCCAGCGTGAAAGTTAGAGTAATCAAACTTTTGACGGAATTAGATTTAAATTCTGGTTTAAATTTAGCGGGAGTAAATGTGGATTTCTTTGGGCGCCTAAATTTAGTTAATGCGTCCAATGACAAATTAGAGGAAGGTTACAGGCAGGGGGACAATGCGGCATTAATTATAGACGAGGATTCTTATACGCGTTTTGAGACGGACTTAGGCATTAGGTTTTCCAAAGAGGTTGGCAGATTAAATTTAGGGGCGAAGGTTTATGGGGGCTTTTTAGTTTCGGGTCAAGAGCACAAGTATGACATGCATTTCTTATCATATTCTGAGGGCATGGCGAAAATTGAGATTGCGCCGTATTCCAGTTTAACTTTAGGGGCTGATGTTTTTGCGAGTTATTCTATTTTTTACAATTTAGATTTGACGGCAGATGTGAAAGGGGCTTTAGGTTTAGGAAAGGACGAAGCTTATTTACAAGGGGGAGTTGGGGCGCGCTGGTATTTTGGGAGGGAGGCGCCGGTAAAAGAGGCGCCAAAGCCTAAAGCTGTGCCAGTTGTGAGATTAGTTGAGCAAGTGAAGTATATGCCGCCGCATGGGGAGCGTGTTATTGAGACGGTGCAGATAGTGGATCACGATGAGGAGAAAGAGGAAGCGGCGGTTGAGGCGGCGCCCGTTGTGCCGGAGGCGCCTGCGGCGGAAGTTGAGAAGGCGCGGGTTGTTGTGCCGGCGGCTGCGCCTGTGGTTGAGCAAGCGGTTGTTGCGGGCGCGGAGCCGACGCCTGAGTTTGTGCAAGAGATAGTGGAAGCTGACGAGGCAAATGACGGGGTATTGGTTGATATGGGCGGCGGGGTGTATACGGTGACGATTGCGCATTTTGAGTTTAACAAGTGGAATTTGAGTGATACTGCCAAGCGAGTGATAGCTGAGGAAGTGGTGAAGTTGAAGGGGCATTATTACACAAAGCTTATAATAGTTGGGTATGCCGATGATATTGGGACGGAGCAAGCGAATGCGGTAGTATCTTTGAGGCGTGCTGATGCGGTATTTAGGGAATTTGTCAAGCATGGGGTGGATCCTGACAAGATTGAGTATTGGGGGGTAGGGGCGCAGTATCCTGTGGCGCCCAATGACACGCCGAACAATCGGGCGAAGAACAGGCGGGCGACTTTGACGGTGGAGAGGTGATCAGAGGGGATTTCTCTTTTTGAAAAAAGAGAAACAGAAAAACTAACGACACTTGCAACTTACTTCTTTTTTCTTTAAAAGAGAAACAGAAAAGTAACGCTCTTTTAACTTTTTTCTTTTTATTTTTTTGCGCTCCCTTTTAGTAGGGTGTCTTTGGCAACCTCAACGCCCGTCCTTGCCGCATCTTTTGCGATATTTAGGTGTCAAGAAAATTTGCACGTCCATCTAGGACGCGCTTCATTTTCTTTCCTTTAAATCTCGCAAAATCTGTGGCAATTACAGGCATTGGGGTTTCCAAAGACACCCTATGCGCCCGCACTTTGCGAAAATTTTTTTCGCCCCCGCTCCGACTCTACTTTTGACGTGACAGACAGCAGTCTGTTCTGCCACGCCCCCTGGGTGAGAGGAAAGGAAACTGGAAGTTTCCTTTCCTCTCTTGGCGAAAAAATTTCTCGTAAAGCAAGCGCTTACGCTTCGCTACGCCGAAAAACCAAAAGAGCGCGGGAGAAAGTACGACACGACAATGACACGACAATGACAAAAGCAAAAGACAACATAACAGTGTATTATAGGGGGGCGGTATGTTGATGAAAAAATTTCTCGCCAAATTAAAAAATAATTCTCATTTTCAAAAAATATAAAAATATTAGTTTCTTATTTCCTTTTATCTCCTATTATTTCCTAACTGCAAGCCCCTTCACCAAAATTATTTTTAAAATTATTTAATTTTATTTTTCAACCTCAACTTTTTGATTTTTCCGCAAAATCTACAATTTTCTTTTGACTTTTTTTCTTATAACACCTTCCCAAAAATGCTAAAATATCAATCAATAAAATCACTTTTATTTCACACAAGGAGCAAATCATGGAAACGCAAGATAAAAGCATACTCGGCAACGGGCGATTGCAAAAACTTCCTATCGGCATACAAGAATTTTCAAAGTTGCGTAGAGAACATTACCTCTATGTAGATAAGACAAAACAAATTTATAATTTTATAAATAGCGCGGTCGCATGCTTTTTATCAAGACCGAGAAGATTTGGGAAATCGCTCTTGGCGTCTACATTAGAATCTCTGTTTAGAGGAGAGAGAGATTTATTTAAAGGACTTTATATTGAGGATAAATGGGATTGGACTAAAACATATAATGTGATAAGAATTGATTTTACAAAAGTTACAAAGCTTACTCCAGCTAAGTTGGAGCAAAGCTTGGCGTTGAAGTTGGATAAAGCGGCCAAAGATAATGGGATAACTTTAATCTCACAGGATGCTTCTGATAAATTTGCTGAACTGATAGAGCAACTATATGAAAAAACTGGTAAAAAGGTAGTGGTATTAATAGACGAATACGACAAACCGATTTTGGACAGATTAAAAGCGATGAAAGAGACAGAAATTAGCATAGCAAACAAAGATATTCTCGGGGATTTTTATGGAGTCTTAAAAGGGCAGAGCCTCTATTTGCGTTTT
Organism: Elusimicrobiota bacterium; assembly: GCA_031282945.1. Classification (GTDB taxonomy): domain Bacteria; phylum Elusimicrobiota; class Endomicrobiia; order Endomicrobiales; family Endomicrobiaceae; genus JAITCX01. The sequence goes on along the minus strand of JAITCX010000159.1, from coordinate 2,452 downwards.
ATTTTTATAACAGGGATAACAAAATTTTCGGGCGTATCAATTTTTTCAGGGTTAAACAATCTTATGGATTTAACATTAATAGATGAGTTTGCCGATCTTTGCGGATACACTCAAAAAGAATTAGAGGAAAATTTCAAACCTTATATTGAGGCATTGTCAACTAAAAATAAGCGTTCCTGTGAGGAGGAACTCAATGAAATAAAACTGTGGTATAACGGATATACATGGGACGGCGAAACAGCAATATATAATCCATTTTCCACCCTTCAATTATTTGTAACGGGGAAATTTGAAACCTATTGGTTTGACAGCGGATCGCCGACTTTTTTAATTGATTACATAAAAAATAGCGTAGTGGGGACAGATCAAGTTTTTGAAAATGAAAGTTTTAGCAAAGTAGAATTAATGAATTTTAATCCAGATAGGACGACAACAACGGCATTATTATTTCAGACAGGATATTTAACGATAAGAAAGAAAATAGAAATTACATTAGAATTGGATGAGGGGATGATAGAGACGGCGGACGAATATTTATTGGCAATGCCCAATAGAGAAGTGCGACGCGCTTTTGCCCAACACATATTGCTTTCATATGTAGATGAGTCAGAAATGAAACGCATAATAAGTACGCGCACGAGTTTTGTAAAAGCGATAAAACAAAATGATTTTGAGCTGCTATCCCAAACTATAAAAGATGTAATAGAACAAGTTCCCACCTGCTTACACAATAACAATGAATCATATTATCATTCTATTTTGCTGGCGGGAATGGCGGCGATAGGATTTAAGGTGAGGGCGGAAGTAACAGCAGGAATGGGGCGTGCAGATATAGTTTGGAAGTTTGGGAAAAATAGAGTTATTATAGAGATGAAATATTTGAAATCAGAGGAGAAAAAACCAAGTCCAAAAGAAAAAGCGGCGCAGGAAAAAGCAATAAGGGAAAAGTTAAACAAACTAGCGGAGCAGGCGGTCAACCAAATAAAAGAAAAGAAATATTATGCGGACTATAAAAACAATCCCGAAATAAAAATAATTTTAGTGGGGGTAGCAGTGGATGGGAAAGATAAAATTGTGGAAACTAAAATTGAAATTGTTTAATCGGCAGTTTTTCCAAAGCAACTTCGGCAGTTTTTTATTTGGTAAATAAAATTATTTTCAATAGAGATAATATAAGGAGCAAGTCATGGAAACGCAAGATAAAAGCATACTCGGCAACGGGCGATTGCAAAAACTTCCCGTCGGCATACAAGAATTTAAAGATTTGCGAGAGGAACAATACCTCTATGTAGATAAGACAAAACAAATTTATGATCTTATAAATAGGGGCTCGCTATGGTTTTTGTCAAGACCGAGGAGGTTTGGAAAATCTCTTTTAGCGTCTACATTAGAATCTCTATTTAGAGGAGAGAGATATTTATTTAAAGGGCTTTATATTGAGGATAAATGGAATTGGACTAAAACATATAATGTGATAAGAATTGATTTTACAAAAGTTACAAAGCTTACTCCAGCGAGATTAGAGCAAAGTTTAGCATCCAGATTGGATGAAATAGCTAAACATAATGGAATAGTTTTAGAGGACGAATATCCCACAGATAAATTTTCCAAACTCATAGGTAAACTTTATGAGAAAAACGGCAAAAAAGTAGTAATATTAATAGACGAATACGACAAGCCGATTTTGGACAGATTAAAAGCGATGAAAGAGACAGAAATAAGCATAGCCAATAAAGAGATTCTGGGCGATTTTTATGGCGTCTTAAAAGGGGAAAGTCAATATTTAAGGTTTATTTTTATAACAGGGATAACGAGATTTTCAGGCGTATCAATTTTTTCTGGATTAAATAATCTTAAGGATCTAACGCTCAGAGATAAATTTGCCGATCTTTGCGGATATACGCAAAAAGAATTAGAGGATAATTTTAAACCTTATATTGAGGCATTATCCAGTAAAAATAAGCGCTCCTATGAACAGGAACTCACTGAAATAAAGCTCTGGTATAATGGATATACATGGGACGGCGAGACAGCAATATATAATCCATTTTCAACATTAAATTTGTTTGATAGCGGAGAATTTAAAACCTATTGGTTTGACAGCGGGTCGCCTGCTTTTTTAATTGACTATATAAAAAATAGCAGTGTTGGAACAGATCAAGTTTTTGAAAATGAAAGTTTTAGTGAAATAGAATTAATGAATTTTAGTCCCGAGAAAACGACAACAACTGCGCTATTATTTCAGACAGGATATTTAACGATAAAAAAGAAAATAGAAATTACATTAGAATTGGATGAGGGGATGATAGAGACGGCGGACGAATATTTATTGGCGATGCCCAATAGAGAAGTGCGCCGCGCTTTTGCCCAACACATATTGCTTTCATATGTAGATGAGTCAGAGATGAAACGGATAATAAATACGCGCACAGAGTTTGTAAAAGCGATAAAA
>JAITCX010000071.1 GCA_031282945.1 Elusimicrobiota bacterium | reverse complement strand
GTATCGTTTTTTTAGTTACGGCGATGCAATGTTTATAAAATAAATACACAAAATAAAAATACAAATGGAGATCAACATGTTTGCTAAACTTAAAAAGCGGATTTTGGGAAATGTCTTTGTCCGCAATTACAAAAGAATGTGGCCTTTTGTAAAACCCTATTGGGTTAGATGCGCCATAGCTCTAGCTTTTACCGCTCCTATCGGCTCTATGGATGCGGCCATAGCGATGCTTTTAAAACCTTTTATGGATCAGATTTTAGTTTCAAAAGAAATTAAATTTTCAATGGAACTCCCCTTTATCATCATGGGTATAACTTTAATACAGGGGACGATGAGTTATATTTCAGGTTATTTAAATTCGTGGACCTCGTCTAAAATTACAATAAATGTAAAAACTCAATTGCATGCAAAACTTTTAGCTATGGACACATCATATTATGATAAAACTCCAACTGGCATGATCTTGACGCGCTTTTCGTCTGATGCAAGCACGGCGGCGGGCGGATTGATAGACAATTTAAAAAATTTCTTGACGAAATTGTTTTCATCTCTATCGCTTTTGGGCGTTATGATTTACAATTCTTGGGAACTTTCTATCGTGGCTGTGGTGGTGCTTATCGTGGCGGCAAATCCTTTAATGCGCGTGCGCAATAGAGTAAAGAGAATTACGCGCGAAAGCGTTGGAGCGGGGGCGAATGTCGCAAGTATTTATTATGAAACAGTGGGCGGCAATAAAATAATTCAATCTTTTGGTTTAGAAAAACAGCGTATGGGCGTCTATTCTGAAGCGATGAATTATGCCTTCAATTTGGATATGCAAATGGTGAAAACTAGTTCTTGGTTGTCGCCGTTTATGCATTTTATTGGGTCTTGCGGCGTGGCTGGCGTGCTTGCTTTGGGAAGTTATTTAATTATTAATGAAAATATTACAAGCGGAAACTTTGTAGCTTTTATTGCGGCATTGATGATGTTGTATACGCCTTTGAGATCAATAAGCGGAAATTATATTTCAATAAATGCGGCGTTTATGGCGCAAGATCGTATTTTTGAAATGTTGGATTTGAAACCTGTTATTAGAGGACATGATGGAACGATAGAGCTTGAAAATATTAAGAAAAAAATTGAATTTAAGCATGTAAGTTTTGCATATAATGCCGACAGAAAAGCTCTGGATGATATAAACTTGACCGTAAATATTGGACAGGTTGTGGCTTTGGTGGGAAATTCGGGCGGCGGCAAAACGACAATTTCAAGTCTTATTCCAAGATTGTATGATATTACTGAGGGGGAAATTTTAATAGACGGAATAAATATAAAAGATTATACGATAGATTCTCTACGTAAAAATATTTCTATGGTATTCCAAGACAATTTTCTTTTTTCCGGTTCTATAGGGGAAAATATTGCGCTTGGAAATGAAGAGACTACTCCTGAAGAAATTGCCCAAGCTGCAAAAAATGCGCATTTGGAAGGTTTCATAAATTCCCTGCCTAAAAAAATGGACACTCAAATCGGCGAGCGCGGCATAATGCTTTCAGGCGGTCAAAAACAGCGCGTCGCAATTGCTAGAGCATTTCTAAAAAATGCCCCGCTTGTAATTTTGGATGAAGCTACAAGCGCATTGGACAATAGATCTGAAAAGGTTGTGCAGAAAGCTCTTGACAATTTAATGAAAGGAAAAACCGTTATAGTGATAGCTCATCGTTTAAGCACAATTCATAATGCCGATAATATAATAGTTATAAATGACGGTAAAATTATTGAGCAAGGAAAACATGAGGAATTGATAAATATTGAAAATGGAGCTTATGCGGCGCTTTATAGAGCGCAGTTTAAAAAATAAATTTCAACAATTTAAAAATGAAATGCCCTCCCTTTGCAAAAAGAGGAGGGCATTTTTTTTGCAAAAAATTGAGTGGATAAAACAGTGCGGGAAAGGGGGGCTTGGGGGATCGCCCCCAACATCTTTTGCCTTTATTTTGTAAAACTTTAAGAAATAAAATATAATAATAAGTTTTACATTTTTTAGGAGGGAGAGTATGATAGAAGTTAAAGGGGAGCATAATACCGCTGTGTGTTTTTGCGGGGAGCTGGAAAAAAGCGCGCAAGAACAAATTTTGACGGTTTGCCAGCATGGCGCATTTAAAGATAATAAAATTAGGATAATGCCTGATGTGCATGCGGGCATGGGATGCACTATTGGGACGACAATGACGATAAAAGATAAGGTTGTGCCGGGAATGGTTGGGGTAGATATTGGGTGCGGAATGCAAACGGTTGAGCTGGCTGAAAAAAGTTTGGATTTTCAAAAACTTGACAACATAATAAGAAAAAATATTCCCGCTGGGTTTGCGATACGTAAAACAGAACATGCATTAAATGAGCAAATAGATTTGAGCGTTTTAAATTGCATTGCAGATGTTTCGGTCGAGCGCGGGCGTCTCAGCATTGGAACGCTCGGCGGCGGAAATCATTTTATTGAAGTGGATAAATCTGAGGACGGCAGATTGTTTTTGGTGGTGCATTCGGGCAGCAGAAATTTGGGTTTGCAAGTGGCGCAAAGTTATCAGCGCAATGCCGTTAAACAATTGGGCGGATCTACCAATGAGGAGATCAAAAAGCAGGTAGAGCCGCTGAAGGCAGACGGGATGAAAAAGCGCGACGTTCAACAGGCATTATGGGAGCTTAGGCAGGCGCCGCTTGAAAATAATTTGCCGCGCACATTGGCTTATGTATCGGGGAAATTGTTTGACGATTATATTGCAGACATGAAAATTATACAGGCGTATGCGGTTTTAAACAGACGGGCAATGGTGGATACGATAATTGAATTGATGGGGCTGACGAAGGTTGACGAGTTTACGACTATTCATAATTATATTGACACGGATAGTATGATTTTGCGTAAAGGGGCGGTTTCTGCAAAGGCTGGGGAGCGTTTGTTGATTCCAATAAATATGCGTGATGGGAGTCTTATTTGTGTGGGCAAGGGCAATGCGGATTGGAATTTTTCCGCGCCGCATGGGGCGGGCAGGTTGATGAGCCGCACGGAAGCGAAAGCTCATCTTTCCATTGATGAGTATAAAAAGCAAATGGATGGGATTTTTACCACGAGCATTTCGCTTGCCACTTTAGATGAGGCGCCGATGGCTTATAAGGATATGGATGTAATTGTAAATAATATAGGTCCCACTGCTGAGATAAAAGCGGTGATAAAACCGATTTATAATTTTAAGGCGGCATAATTGCGGGATTGAGGAGTAGTGACGTCGCCGTTGTTGTTTTGTTTTTGTTGTTGTCGTGTCGTTGTCGTGCCCTCGCCCGCGCTCTTTATTAGTCTAGCGAGAGTTGTAAAGGGTGTCTTTGCGAGAAATTTTTTTGTTTTGTTTGTTGTCTTTGTCGTTGTCGTGTCGTACCCTTTCGGGCGCTCTTTTGGTTTTTCGGCGTAGCGGAGCGTAAGCGCTGCTATGCGAGAAATTTTTTTCGCCAAGAGGGCAAGGGAAACTGGAAGTTTCCCTTGCCCTCACCCACGCGGGCGTGACAGTACAGACTGCTGTCTGTCACGTTAAAAGTAGAGTCGGCGCGGGGGCGAAAAAAATTTTCGCACGCGCGGCGCCGAAAAACCAAAAGGGAGCGCAAAAAAAATAAAGAGAAAAATGATTAAAGAGCGATAATTTTTTGTCTTTCTTTATAGAAAAAAGAATTAATTTGCATGTGTCGTTAAAGAGTTTTGTTTCTTTTGTAAAAGAAATAATTTACAAATATTTTTTAGAAAATAGTTGATTAA
>JAITCX010000002.1 GCA_031282945.1 Elusimicrobiota bacterium | reverse complement strand
CTGGACTGCTGCAAAGAAGTGAGGCGTCCTTTGTAAATTATAATGTCTCTGTTGTAATAAGAAATTCTGTAATCATTTGTTTCCAACCTCTGCCAGCACAATGAAAAAAGCGGCATCATCAACTGCAGAAAAAGACTTTCTCTATTAAAAACTAAATCAATATCCACGCTGTTGTCTATTTTCCTTTGATAAGATTTATCGCCGTTTGTTATATCCCCTATGCTTATTGACATATTATGCGACTGCCACGCTACCTTTGTAAGCCGCTCGCTTAAATATAGCGGAATAGTCAAACCTATCCCTTTTGCAGTTGTATTTTGTCTTTCATCATCAACTGCAAATTTTAACCACTTGGAAAGACTTTTTGCATGGTATCCCGCATTAAATATATGAAAAACTAAAAGGGGAGCCATTCCGTCTATCGCCATACTAATCTCCTATAAATATTGAAGTCAGGATTTCGTGCTTGAGTTATTTGAAAATCTTAAATGAATTCTTAACTTCTTGCTTGAGTTCATTAAACTGATCTACTAAAAATGTTTTTATATTTCCTAGAGGATCTTTTAAAAAAACTCCAATTTGAGTAAGAATAGGACCCAATGTTGTCATAGCTGAATCTAAAAAGTTAGTCGCCGCTTCCGTCAAAGAAACCATTGCATTTTCAATACTTGTAATCTTTGTAACCGCGCTCGCCATAGTCTTTAATCTCTGAGCCTCTAATGTATTTGTTACAGCTTCCATTTGTTTTGTTTCCACTTCCTTTACTTGAACTAAAGAGCTATTGTTTATATAGCTGCCTCTATTCTGGTTGGCAACAAACTCAGTATATTGCTTATCCCTTACTCTTTTATCCTCTAATTCCGCCAATCTCTTATTTTCTTTATTAAATGTTTCTTTACCTTTCTCCCCTTTCGCCCCATATACTTTATAAATAGCCGTATCTTTACGATCTTTATCTATTTCTCCCAACAAAAACTCAAGCATTTTTGCAGACGGACGCGCCCCGTAAACTCTTTCAGCTTCTGCAAAAGCTTTTTCAATAATTTTTTGACCTTCTAAATCTAATCTCTGCCGCTCCTCAGGATCGCCCGCGCTTTTTGCCTGCTCCTGCAAAGCCTGCCCTTCTTTTATTTGATGCTGCAGAGCGCGGATATTTCCAACAAATGCATCCATAACAGATCCTTCCATTGCCTCTTTTGTCAGGCCTGTTGAACCCGGATTAAGTTTCTCCTGCGCCCGCAAGTCGCGAAATGTTGTCAAAAACTTTGCAATGCTGTCTTGCTCCAATCCCGCAAGCTCGCCTGTCTGTAACAAATTCATCGTGTCAAAAGCGTCCATTCCTAAACTGGACGCCAATGTTTGAATATCGTCAGCCTTATTTAACACTTCGTCCATTGCCTGCGCCGCTGTCGCAAACTGCTCTTTGGCTTGGCTCATCAAATGCGTAATAAATCCTAAAATATCACCGCCGAAAGAACGCGCTATTCCTTGCGCTGTAGCTTTGCCCGCTCCTGCCATCCCCCTTCCCAGCATACCCGGCACTGCTTTGGCTCCGCTCATTAATTTCTGTGAAAATGTTTTTGCTATTTTATTTAGAGAATTCCCAAAAGTTTTAGCTATCCTTACAAAAGGCGTATTGAGCTGTTTTTGCAGCTTTTGAACAGCGCCGTTATCTAGTCTTGGCAATACTTTTGCGACTATGCTTTTTGCCATATCCTTTTAAATACTCCTTATAAAAAACTTTATTTAAAAAATCCTCCAGCTTAAAATCCCCACCCTCGTCTAAACTATTTGAAAATAAATCAATGCTGAAATCGTCTATCAAATCGTAGTCGCGTTCGTGTAAAAAAAAACCTTTGTTTCAGATATTTGCAATGCCACCTCAGCCATTATTTTTATTATCTCGCTTACCTTCATATGAATAAGCGCGGGCTTTTCATACGCTATCCCTTCATCGTCTGTTGCAAACCGCGTCAAAGCTTCTTTTTCATCATCGTCTAACTCCACCGCCAAACAAGCCCATGTCAACAATACGCGCTTCTTTTCTATCTCAAATTCCTCAAACTTTTTTATAAAATTCTCAAAAGTTTTTTCCCTGTTGAAATAAGTTAAACCTATCCCCCACACCAATTTTGTATAAATATTTACTGCATTTAACGCTCTAAATCCTTTAAATTCTTTTATCTTCAAAATTCCCCTCCCTTATAATCTGCATTCAGTTTAAAACTTTCAAAAACAAATTCTACATTTACGCTGTCCTCGCTTTCCTCAATGCTTGCCTGCATAGGAAGCTTTTGCAATAATGCATCCTCAAGCCTTATCACCCGCGCATCGTTTCTATCTATAAGAGTTACATTTATACGCGTTTGATCTTTATAAAATCCTTGAAATACAGGAAAAAAATTCTGCGTCGTTCTCACAACCGCCGTCACAACTATCGGCTGTGAATTGCCCTCCGAGTATTCTATCCCATACCTGTCTAAACCATCCGAGCCCCTTGTCAAATGCGTCATCTGCGGATTTTCTATTGTAAAGGTATGCAGTCCTCTAAATTCATATTTCTTTCCGTCTGAGGCTCTCTCAACAATAAACTGCGTGCAGGTAATATTAAAAATATTGCTCATTTTCTCTCCTATCTCCTTAATTATTTGTTATGTAAAAATCCGCCATTACACGCCACAACGCCGTCGGCGTCGGGATTGCTATTGTTCCGCGCGCCATAAAGTTTTGACCGCCCTGCGTTGTTATTTCAACGCTACCGCCTGAAACAAGACCGCGCGTTACATAATCGTTTATAACTTTATTTTGCAAATACTGCCCCAAAATTGCGCAGTCCACTAAAGTATACTGCGGGCGGTTGAGCGCTATCCAGTTTACCGTTTCGCTTTGCATCCTCAACTCAATTTCTTTTAATACATAAGGCGCAATTATCGCTTCGCCCCCTTGCACAAAAAAAGATAATCTGTTTGCGCTTTGGCTGTCTTTTAAAGAAAATGACACGCGGCTTTCAAATAATATTTCCGCATCCGCATTGTCTACAATTCCGTCATCGCCTAATAATATTTGATACTGCATATTTGACCATTCTGTTGCCGACAAAAATTTACCCCAAGCGTAAAAAAAGTTTGCTTCCAGCTTATAATAAACGCCTTTCAATCTTTTCTTTGCCTGCGTCGACGCCCACGGAATATCTGTGCTTGAGCTAAATAAAACGCCTTTAAAATTGCCCACATCCAATGCCGCTATTTGCGCGTCTGTAAATTCACGCGCTACTAAAATAGTGTAAAAATTATTTAAATCATCCTCGTATACATCTTTAATCCCAGCCAAATTGTCTGTCGCAATTACTAAAATCTCCGACACCCCGCCGTTAAAAATTTCCACCACATTTTGATTATCCGTAATATTTCCTATTGTTGTTTTTGTCGCTTTTATCACTTTGTCGGTATCTACCCAAGTAACTTTCGGCGCAACAACAACTAAAGCTTTTCTCAAAAATGTCGTGTCCGCGCTTGCTACAGAATTAATTATGTTTACCTTCAATGCATAATCGTATATTAAATTTTCGCCTGCCATTTAGTTTGCTCCTTTATTGATTTCAGCGTATGCCACGCCCGCCAAATTTTTCTTTAAATCAAATTGACCCTCGTAAAAATATGTAAACTCCACAGAATGCCTCTGTAATATTTTGTCCCCGTAATCCAACGCCGTACGCTTTTCTGCATTTGAAAAAATAAACTTTGAAATTATTTTTGGATCGCCCCTAATTATTTGTTTGTGAAAAAATCCATATTTCAATTTTCCAAACGCCGCTATCATTGCAATTTCGCCTTTAACCTGCGCAGATTCATATTCCCCTTTTATATCATTGACTGCCTGCAAAATATCGCAATAAATACATTCCTGCTCCTCTAATACAGACGAGAAAACTATTTTCTTTACCTCAAAAACAGATTTTAAATCCCTTGTCAAATTCGCAATAAACACTTATTTAGCTCTCCCGTTTTTATTGATAAATTCCGCTTTTATCGTTTTGAAAAATGTAGCCGTGTCTATCAGCGACCGGTTAAACTTTTTGCGCTTTGCTACAGAAATTTTATTTGCAGGATACTCTTTGCGCAAAATTGGATTTCGCACAACCGCACGGCAGGCGTTTAAATACCTTTGTTTCAAATCCGTCTGCCGCGGATCAGCTAAACAATCCAACAAAGCCTTTGCAATTTCGTTTAGCTCTTTATTGCCCGGCGTATCAGCTGAATGCTCTACCCAGCGGTACTTTTTTTCTAAATACCCCGCAACCCGCCCAATCGTTTTTTTAGAGCGTCTACCCGCAACCCTTGCAGGACCCCCTGCATAAGATTTCAATTTGTTTTTTGCAATGTATTCAGGCTTGCCGAAATCTCTTGCCGTAATGCCCACACCCGCATCATAGCGCTCCAGATCCTCTTTATTAATTATTTTCCTAGCGTCTATAAATAATTGCATTATTCCACCACCGCTCCAATAAAAACATTTGAATATTTCTTGCCTGTTATCTCCACCCCAGCCGACTCGGCCGCCGCTTTTAATTTCTCAAAAGCGGAGCCGACGCCTCCCCGCATATTTTGCAATACTTTCGCTATCTCATTATAAATCTCCGCCTCTCTATCACAGCTCAAACATTCAAAATCCGTCAGCGCCGGCTCGTCTATCCCATACAAAATCTCGTCCGCCTCAGCTCTTGTCCAACTCATTTTACGCTATCGCTACATATTGAATTATAGACGCTCCCAACTGCTCCACATCCACCATTGCAGCTCCAAAGAAAAATTTATACCAAGTGTAATCATTCTCAGCATTGTATCCGCTGCTCTTTAATCTCGGCATTGCCGAATGCCTAAGTATTATATTGTCTAAAGTCAATACCTGCGCAAGCGATTTCTCCGCCGGTAAAAACTGCTCTAAGTTGCTTGGAATTGCCACTAAATTTACAGGAATATTAAACGCCTGCCCTATAATCGTTTTATAAAGCGTGCTTGTACTAGGCACTACTTTTGACAACAATCTTTTTAAAGGACCCCCAATTAAAATTGTCTTCTCAGAGTTTCCTGCAATCGTTTCCGACTGGTTTACAAGCGTCACAAAAAAATCTATTACCGTATCTATATTTACATTTGATAAAATTAAATCAGGATTTTTTATAACATTCGGATCAGTCGTTCCTATAATGCCGTTGTTTTCTAAAACCCCAGACGCGCTTGGATTTCCAGTAAAAACAAATTCATCCTGCTGTTTAGACAAACTCTCAAGCACTCGGCTTGTTATGTTTGCGGCATCTGAGTTTTCTTGATACCCGCTCACTTGATAATTTACCCCGTAAAAATCTTTCACATAAACTTTTTTGCCCTGCCCCACAGCTATGTGTTTTGCCTCTGTGTCCTGCGTTGTAATTCTGCGCGCCGTCAAGTCTCCAATCGTCTTGCTTTCAAGAAAAGTCATTGACCCTACATATTCATCATAATTAATTTGTTTATTAAATATTGACAAAAGCTGTTTGTAGACGGGCGTATAATTGTTGTTTAAAGTCTCAACCGTTTCTTTAGAAATAATTTTATCTGTTGCCATTGTTTGCCTGCTCCTTTATATTTTTAAATTTCATAAACTTACGCGTGTTTTGACGCGCCTGCAAATGCGCTTCCGGCTGAAGCGGCGTATTTAAAACACCGCTCTCATTGTCTGCCTGCACGCCCGCTTCCTCTTTATTTTTCTTACTCTTAGACATTTTATAATCCGCCTATCATATCAATAAGCGCCGCCTGTCCTTCTACTTGATCAGTTAAAACATTTATCCCATCGCTTTTTGCCGAAACAAAAATTGCTCCTGTCGGCGTATTGTCAGTACTTATCTGCGTCGCCTTGCCGTTTTCTGTAAGAAATACTTGCGACCCCGCTGTTATTGTTTCATTTGGATTATCCAATAACACCCCTATAGACTTGCCCGCCTCGCAAACCGCTATTGTCTTTTGACCCTTTAAATCTACATACCCAGCTATACCAAAAGGTATCCCTGCCCCGTCAAATTGCGCAACGCTTGTTTCGCCCGTCCTCTTTACCGCCGTCCCCGCAGCTATATCGGCGCTCACATCATAATTAAACAACACATCGCTTTTGCCCCTCACTTGAGGCTTGCCTAAAATAATACTCATTTACACCCTCCTGTTTTTTATTGTTTTGTTGGAATAAAATAACTCCGCGCTTGAAAAAACTTTTGATTATGTTTCTCCGTATCTTTATCCATATTCTGTCCATTGTCTTTTTTCTTTAACTGCTCGTCTTTTGCTTTCAGCTTTAAATTCTCTACCGCCAAATCAAACAGCTCCCAAAACTCCGCCGACCTTTGATTTTTCACAACATCCGCTAATCCCAAAAACTCATTCGCCTTGGCTTTAAATTTATCCGTTATCAATGCGTCTATATGCTTTTGATCTTTAAAAAATTGATTTAGAATATTTGCCCTCAACTCATCCGCCTGCTCAAAAGAATTTGCATATTTGCGCTTTGAGGATATATCCCAAATGTCTTTGATATTTTCCCCGATAATATCTAAATTGTCGTCAATAAATTGCTTTATCCCTACATTAAACTTTACCGTGTCCTCTATCTTTTTATTGTATTGCTCTATCCTCGCTTTTTCCTCTGCATTGCGTTTTGCCTGCTCCTCTAAGCTCGGCGTCTGCGCCGCTTCCTTCTTTTCATCTTTCATAAAATCAAATTGATTTTGCTGCTTAGCGGCCTGCTCTTTAGTCTCTTTTTGATCTTGAATTTGTTTCAACTCTTGCTGCAGTTTTTCTTTCTCCGCTTTTAACGCTTCAACCGCCTTAATTTCCTCCGGCGTCATTTTCTCTCCTTTATATCTATCCCTGCCGATAGATAATTTTTAAAATACTTTTTTACAGCTGTATGAACAGAGGTAATATGCTAATATCGCCCTCGTTAATTCCGCTATGTCGCTTGGCTCAAGCATTGAAGGAATATTTAATTTAAAAATATACGCTATCACTGTTTCTAAGCCGACTAAAAGCGCCATTAATCCAAATCCTACCCTCACACACGCGCTCGCGCCGTCAATGATTTTATTGCCCGTAAGAAAAGTTTGCGCAATTGTTTTCTGTCTTTCAATTTCAAAATTATTTATGCTGTCTTGAATTTTTACTTTGAATTCCAAAGCTTTCAAATCATTGTCGTTTAAATGATTTTCGGCTTCTATTTTTTTCTCTTTCACGCCTGCGATTTTTTGCACTATATTTGTCGCAAGCGGTATCGCCGCTCCCAATATTTCTAAAATCATTTTCTACCCTTAAGGTTTAAAAAATTTATTAGCTCTGTTGAAAGTATCAATGTGCAGCCAATAAATTCCCGTTTCAAAATTTAGCCCGTGCGGCGTTTGGCTTTCAGTTAATAATTGATAGTGTACCCGCTCCCGCAGATCCTCGTATGCTTCAATCTTTTTCTGTTTGTCCAAATTCTTTTTTTCAATTTCAACAATATGCAAATCAAAAGCCTTGCCGTATTTATGCGCGCTAAACTTTGCCCCTGTCTTGCTGTCAGGAAGCCTCAGCCCGCAGTCAACTAAAGCCCCGCCGTTAATTATTACTTCCCCAAATTGTTCTCTCACTCTGTCAATGAAATAAAGTAAATTCGGATCAAGAATTTTCCATAAAGTTTCCTCATCCGTCATCTTTAAAAAATCAGGATGCACTAATTCTTTAATTGTAAAATACTTGCATTTATACATTTGTTTTCCTTTTCAAAAACAACTCAATGTAATTTAGAATTGACAAGCAAACTGCAATCGCTCCCGCAATATACGCCGTGTAATCAACCGCCGTCCAAATAAGCAACACCGCAACCAAAGGCGCAGTGATAATTTCTAAAGTCTGTTTAATCTTTTCAATCGTTTTCATTTTTTATTCTCCATTGTTTTTTAAAATTTTTTGTCTATATGTATTTGATAATTTTTCAAAATAAATTCTCTCGCTCCCATTGCCGCCGGCGTCAATATAATTTTGCCCAGCGTCTATGCGCTCCTCTATGCTTATATCCGTATTATGCATAACAAGCATATTAATGCTCATCTGCATTGCCTTTAATTGTCTGTCTGTATT
>JAITCX010000020.1 GCA_031282945.1 Elusimicrobiota bacterium | reverse complement strand
CTTACATTTGCACGGTTTGGCAAATTTTCCATGTCAGTCTTTCCAGCAAACCCCAAAAATTCATCCCCCACCGACAACACCAAAATATTTTGAGCTATCACATAGACAATTTCATGGTAAAGTTTGTTTTTGTCTGTATACCCAAAAACTCCCAAAACATCTATGTATGAGCCGGGCATTAAAATCTGTAAATTCTTGTCGTCAAAGTTTACAGGAAAAGCCCTCAACCCCTCTGGAATAATATTTGCAATGCCGGTCAAATCGCTCGGTTTTGAAATTTTTGTAGCTAAAATCTGCTCTCCTTTTTCTATCGGACTCAATGCAACATAAACCGTTTTATTGTTTGCGCCAAAAAGTTTTTCCATGCTTGTAAAAACTTTCGGCTGGGCATATTGGCGCGGAATGGAAATCTCTTGCAGTTGGCTCGCCTTTATTGTCTGGCCGACCGCAATGCGCTCTTTTGCCGCCACAACTTTAATTGGATCCGCCATGCTTTTATATTGCGTTTTGAGAGCAGAAAAATAAATTAAAGCCGCCATCCCCGCCGCCGCCGCAAACGCTAAAGGCAGTATCCACTCTTTTTTGAGTTTAAACTTAACCATTATTCCTCCGTAGCGGTTTCAATGGTATCAGCTGCATTTTGAAATTGTTCTTTTACTTTACCACCCATCAATTTATAGACGCCGAAAATTATTCCAACTACCACTGCAATAATTAAAATATACTCCACCATCCCCTGCCCTTTGTGATTTTTAAGCCATTTAAAATTTAACATTGCAATCCTCCTTTTATTATTAGCTTAGCCTGATTTACGCTAAGCTTTTTGGTATAATCTAATTACTATGAAAAAAAATATAAATTTAATTTCAAGACTTACTTTTGTTTTTTTAGGAGTATTTTTATGTGTTTGCGCATGGGGCGTTTATGTTTTGCAAAAATCAAATTTACAAAAATCTGTTTTATCCTCAGGGCTGCTTTTGGCGGATTCAAATTTGCCTGCAATAAATTCCGCCCTTGCAAAATCTGACGATATCAGAGTTTTACAATCCTTGGAAACTCTCAGCCAAACGCCAAATATCACAGCCGCTTTTATCGCCGATTCAACCGGCAAAATTATCCTCCACACAGATATCACAAAACTTCTTTCTCAACTTGATAATGCACAACAGCACGACCTCGCCCTCGGTAAAGAGAAATTTATTCAAGACGGCCAAAATCCAAATTCATTTTTATATTCTGCCCTTTTAAACAATGGAGATATTTTATTTGTTGAAATTTCAGCCCAACAAGATGTAGCCGATATTGCCTCTTATAAAATTATCTATTTTGCAATTGCGGCGCTTTTAGCTTTTTTTGCAGCTTGGATTTTAAATATTTTGCTTAAGAAATTTATTCTCAAACCCTATGAAAGTTTGGGTTTGAGTTTTGGCGGGGAAGACACTCTTAACGGAAATGTAAATTTAGAGGATAGAATTAATGCGCAAAAACAGGAAAGCGCCAGAAGAATAGACGCTTTAAAAGCTCAAAAACAAAGTCTTTTAACTATTTTGGATTTTGAAACTAAATTTCTTGCTGAAAAGTTTACGCTTTTTATAGCATTGGATTCTTTTAATAATGTAGCCAATGCCTATGACAAAAATGGAGGTTTTTTAAAGGATGTTTCTGTTGGTAAAAATATTATCGAACAAATCAAAAATTTAGAACTTTTAAAAGTTATTTCTAAGTCTAGCGAAAATCCCAATGAAGAAATTAAAATTAATCTGGACGGCTTAAATATAAACGTTTTAACGCTTACTTCAGACAATCAACAATCTACAATAATTTGGGCTTAATTTTTACAAGATAATTTTTAAACATTAAAAAATTCTGTCTGTGCAAAGGCAGTAAACAGCAAAAACTTTATTAGTTTTACTGCCTTTGCGCTTGACCGGCGCTTGCGGAACCGTTTAAAACTTCGCTATAAGCCCTAATGTAAATTTTATCTTTCCCAAACGCTTTAAACACAAACGGCGCTTCATACCAATACACAATTTCGACTGAGGACATTTCTGGTTTTATAGGCGACAATTCTTTTATATCGTTTAAAATATTTACAGGATTAAACATCTCCAAATTGTCTACAGAAAGCGAATAATCTATTTTTTTTATATCATGAATTTTAATATTTACTTCCAGTTTATCTTTGTCCAAAATGCGTCCCACATTTGAAGGATTAGACAAATAATCAATAATATCTTGCCTAATATATTTTTCGCTAAAAGGCGTATAGACTATTAAATCTGTCCCATACCTGCTTGCGCCAACAATCTGCTGCCATGTCAACATTACCTTTGCAAACCAAATTATCGTAAACAAGAAAAATACTATCAGCGGCATAATTAAAGCCGCTTCTGTTAAAGATTGACCTTTGAGTTTGCCGCCTTTTTTTGATAAAAACATTTTGCCTCCAAATTGGTCAGCTCCCTCTAACCCGCCGGAACGGAACTGCCGAGTTAGAGGGGCGGTTGGCTGAGGATATCCAAGAGACTGAGGGAGGATTCTTTTGCTCTCGGGGTGGGATTGAGTTTCTTTTAGAAAAAGAAACAAAACTTAAAGACATTTTTCTCTTTTTAAAAAAAGAGAAACAGAAAAACTAACGGCTCTTTAAAAGTTTATTCTCTCTTTGCAAAAGAGAGACAGAATTTTCTCTCTCTTTTAGAAAAGAGACAAAACTTAACGACGCTTAAAATATTATCATCTCTTTGGAAAAGAGAAACAGAAATTTCTTTTGACAAACAAAAATTTCTAACGACGCTTGCAGCTTGCTTCTCTTTTCTACAAAAGAGAAACAGAAAAATAACACTCTTTTAACTTATTTCTTTATTTTTGTTTTGCGCTACCTTTTAGTTTTGCGGCGCCGCGCTTGCGAAAATTTTTTTCGCCCCCGCGCCGACTCTACTCTTGACGTGACAGACAGCAGTCTGTACTGTCACGCCCTCTTGGCGAAAAAAAATTTCTCGTAAAGA
>JAITCX010000122.1 GCA_031282945.1 Elusimicrobiota bacterium | reverse complement strand
AAAGAGAAAGTTCTATTGAGTATATAAAATCAGTAGAACGAGTTTGCGCCAATTATGGTTTTGCGTTGAGTTATTATTCAGACAATCATAGTATTTTTAGATTTGTTGCAGGACGTGATGAAATGCTGCTGCACAAAAATGTCTATGTGGAAACTGACGGCGTTGACACCCAATGGTTAACGGTTTTAAAAGAGTGTAATATTAAATGCTGTTATGCTGCAAGCCCGCAAGCAAAAGGGAAAATAGAGAGAGCGTATCAATGGATACAAGATCATGCGGTTAGACGGTGTTGGGATGATAAAGCGTGAATTCAAGCGGCTAGCGCAACAGTGACGAGAATTAGTAAAATTGAAAGATGAAAAAAGAAAATAAACAAAAAGGAAGGAGTAGAAGTTACCAAAGGTTAAGGGAGGAAGAAAGAGAAGAGTTGATAGTTTTTTTAAATAAAGTGGTAAATAGCAAAAAGATTAGCACAATAAGCCGTGAAGTAAAGATAACGTATAGGAATGTAAAGGCGTAGCAGAAAGCAATAAAAAGAATAAGCGTAGAATGACAATATTGAAAAGCTATGAGGTGCAGATAGAAGTAGAAAAAGGATTAGCAAAAAGATATTCGCCAGAGATAATAGCTAATAGATTGAGGATAGAACAGCCGCATTTACCGACGATAAGTTATGAAGCAATATATCAATGGATATACAAAGACAGGCAGGATTTAATTTATTATTTATTGAGATGCAATAAAGAAGGTAGAAAGATAAGCGTGGAAAAAGAGGAAATAGGCGCAGGAATATAGTTATACAACAAAGAGTAGATATTAGAGGAAGAGCTGAAGAAATAAATAATAGAGTTAATCAAGGTGATTTTGAATTAGATTTAATAGAGGAAGGGGAAGGGATAAACTTAAAGTAGCGACGGATAGAAAAAGCAGATTAGTAAAAATAGAAAGAGTGATAAATAAAAGCAGTCAAGAATCACATCGTGCAAGTAAAAAGATATTAAAGTTTTTTCCAAAAGGTTTTGTGCATTCAATAACATATGATAATGGGACACAAAATGCAATGCACTTTAAAATAAATAAAGAATTTGGGACGTTTTCATTTTTTTGCGGCCATATTGTCCTTGGCAAAAAGGAACGGTTGAAAATACAAATGAATTAATTAGACGATTTTTTCCTAAGCATACGAGATTTGAAGATATTACAGACGAGTAGATTCGGGAAGTTGAAAATTACTTAAATAATAGACCGAGAAAATGTCTTAAATTTTTAACGCTAATGGAGGTTTTTAATTCGAGTGTTGCGTTAGATTGTTGAATCCACCGAGAATTTACTTATATTGGCTAGTTTCCTATAATATAACAAATGCAATTTAATTTTTTATGGAGGGAACAAACCCAGTGATAGAGCAAGATATAGAAAATTCTTTTACAGGATATAAAGACGGATTATTTTGTTTTGACATCAAGAAAAATTTTATAGCTTTTAGAGGACATTTTCCGCAGTTTCCAATTTTACCGGGCATTGTGGAGGTGGAAATGATAATGTTTTGCATAAGAAAACTTTTAAATAATGAACAAATAAAATTAAAAGAAATAATTAAAATAAAATTTATTAAACCTATTGTTCCAGATTCTCAAATTTTAATTTCTATTGAAGAAAATCAAAATAAAATAAACGCAATAGTTAAAAGCGAAACGGAAGTTTTCGCTCAAGCGCGTTTAAAAATTTAGGAACTTCAATGCAAAGACCTTACTTCAAACAAAATCCCCAAGATCCAAAACCATTGAGCATTATAATTGAAAGACGAGTTTTATTTAATGAATTAGATCCTTTAAATATAATGTGGCATGGAAATTATGCCAGTTTTTTTGAACAGGGGCGTATTGCTTTGGGACAAAAATACGGCTGCGGCTACACTGATTTTTATGACCATCAGGTGCTTATTCCATTAAAACAATTTCATGTAGATTTTAAGTCTCCTTTAAAGTTTAATGATTTGTGCATAATAGAAACTTTTTTACATTATAATGAGGCGGCAAGATTAGATTTTTCTTTTAAAATTTATTGCAATAATGTTTTTACAACATCTGGTTATAGCGTACATTTGATGATAGATAAAAATAAAAATATCCTAGTGATAAAACCAGATTTTTTTGAGGCAGTTTGCGACCGGTGGAAATCTGGAATTTTGGCATGAATGTAAAATGTCTTGTTGTTATAGCGCTCTATAATCATGCTAAAACTATTAGGCAGGTTGCGCAGGGTTGCTTAAAATTTTGTAATGATGTTTTAGTTGTAGACGATGCCAGTACAGACGGCGGTTTAAAAGAAGTAGACGAGTTGCCAATTTATAAAATCTCTTTAGTAAAAAATAAAGGTAAGGGCAATGCAATTTTAGAAGCCGTAAAGTTTGCAAAATCTAATAGCTTTACGCATATTATTACAATAGATGCCGATGCTCAGCACTTTTCTAGCGATATCGTTTTATTTCTAGATCAAATTTCTAAAACTCCAAACAGCATAATTATAGGCGTTAGAGATTTTACAGGTTTAAATATTCCAGCCGCTTCAAAATTTGGCAGAAAATTTGGCGGCTTTTGGGTGAAGATTCAGACGGGAAAAACCATTGCCGACATTCAAAGCGGTTTTAGAGTTTATCCAATATTTATATTTGGCAAGTTTCCAATATATTCAAAAAGATTTGATTTTGAAGTTGAAATAATTGTGAAAGCTCTGTGGGCTGGTTTTGACGTGCAGGAGA
The DNA here is from genome assembly GCA_031282945.1 of Elusimicrobiota bacterium. Lineage (GTDB taxonomy): Bacteria > Elusimicrobiota > Endomicrobiia > Endomicrobiales > Endomicrobiaceae > JAITCX01. Next base: position 580 of record JAITCX010000122.1, on the reverse strand, counting down.
TTGCCATAAAAGTTTTTTATCCGCCTAAAAAGGAAAGAGTTTCCCACTTTAATTTTTTCTTTGACAATGTAAGGTTAGGCATTTTAAATACATATTTAACTTTCCGAGCGATGATCCCAATACCGCACAAAAAATATATTTTTTCACATCAAAAAATACAAAGCCTAAATCCATTTAAAGCTGTTTTAAGCCAATTAAAAGAAAAAAATAATCCTCTAATTTTAGGACTTTCAGGAGGCTGGGCGGCATTTTGCGGAACGCTTGCTTTGCCGGGCGTGCGCAATATTATTTTGCTTTTCGGCGTGGGCTGGTGGAACTTAAACAGGCTGGTGGCTTTTAGCTTGGACAAACTCGCGATGCCGCCTTTTATCCCTTTTGTGTGCATTGAGACGGGATATTTTATAAGACATGGCCACTTTTTAACGCATGCGAGTTGGCAGGTTATTGGACGGGAATTTGGATATAGGGTTTGGGAATGGTTTTTGGGATCTTTGATTGTAGCGCCGATTTTTGGTTTTTTGGTAGGGCTTGTCGTTTTTGTGATAGGCTGTATTTTAAGGAGAGGTTTGATATATGGTTC
>JAITCX010000046.1 GCA_031282945.1 Elusimicrobiota bacterium | reverse complement strand
AAAACGCCGGACGAATTTTTGTTTAGCGATGTTATGGCGCAAGTTGAACATGATAAAAATGCTAAGGCTTTTGTGTTTTGCTCAAGCAAAAATAAAATTGAAAAATTGCAAAAAGTTCTCTCGCCTCAGGCAAGAAAACAAGTTGTATGTCATGTGAGCGCTATTGATAAAGCTATAGAAAAAATAAATGAAATTGCGCCAGAACATTTAGAACTTTTAATAAAAAATTATAAACCATATTTAAATAAAATTTTTAATGCAGGAGCGATTTTTTTAGGCTATCAAACCCCAACATCCTCTGGAGATTATTGGGCGGGACCTTCGCATGTTTTGCCGACAAATGCAAATGCAAAATTTGCAAGCGGATTGTCCGTTATGACTTTTTTAAAGAGAAGTTCCATTGTATGCATGAACGCAAAAGATTCCAAAGCTTATAAAGACATATCCAATTTTGCGCAAAGCGAAGGACTTCTGTGGCATAAAAAATCAGCCGATATTAGAATAAAATGAAAGTTATAGAAGTTGCAATTGCCGTTCCGCTTAAAACTTTATTTATGTATTTAGCGCCTGAAAATTGCTCCCCTGAAAGTATAGTCGGCAAGCGAGTGAAAGTCCCATTTGGAAACAGAAAAGTTATTGGATATGCAATAAAAGTTACAGAAAGCGATGCAAATTTTAAAATTAAAGAAATCTTAGAAGTCATAGATCCAATTTCCGTAATAGACAAAAAAACTTTATCTTTAGCAGATTATATTTGCAAAGAATATGTCTGTTCAATCGGTCAAGCTCTTGCAACAATAATTCCATCCCAAATGTTTGCTCCTAAAAGACTTGCAAAACCCACCGCCCCTCATAAAATTGTTATCAATGAAATCGTTTTAAATCAATATCAAAAAAACGCTAGTTTTGCTATTTCTCAAACCATAAAGAATAATGTTTTCAAACCGTTTTTGCTTTTTGGCGTGACGGCATCCGGCAAAACTGAAGTTTATTTACATAGCATTGCAGAGGCGGTAAATGCAAACAAACAGGCGATAATGTTAATTCCAGAAATTTCTTTAACGGCGCAGTTTGTTGACATTGTAAAAAATCGTTTTGGCGATTTGGTCGGCGTTTGGCATAGCGGCATAACCAATATGCAAAAGTATAAACTTTTTTACGGCGCTTTAAACGGCGGCATAAAAATTATGCTTGGAGCGCGCTCGGCAATTTTTGCGCCTTTCAAAAATTTGGGGCTTATTATTATAGATGAAGAACATGAACATACTTATAAGCAAGAACAAAAACCCTCTTATGATGCCCGCCAGATTGGCTGGTGGCTGGCAAAATATTTCAATGCTCCGCTTGTGCTTGGGTCGGCGACGCCTTCGCTTGAAACTTATAAACTTGCGCTTGAAAAAAAAATAGAGTTATTGCCAATGCCTGAGCGCATAGATAAAAAAAGATTGCCCGAGATTCAAGTTTTGTCTTTAGATCAAGCAAAAACAGGGGGAAGCTTTTTGCTTTCTGAGACAATATCGGCGCTATCTCAAGTTCTACAAAAAAAACAACAGGCCATAGTTTTGCTAAACCGCCGAGGCTTTTGTCCGTCTATAATTTGCAAAGATTGCCAAACAGTTTATCAATGTCCCAATTGTTCAATTTCTATGGTCTATCATAAACATCCGCATGAAATAAGATGCCATTATTGCGGCTATAAAAAATCTTTGCCGATTGTTTGTCCGCATTGCGGCAGTTCTCATTTGGCGGTTATCGGCGCAGGCACGCAAAAAGTTGAAGACGAGCTGCAAAATTTATTTCCGCAGGCAAAAATTTTTAGGTTGGATGCAGACACAGCAAAAGCCTCCTCAAATTATCAAAAAGCTTATTATGGAATAAAAAATGCAGATTACGATATTCTCTTGGGCACGCAGATGATTGCAAAGGGTTTTGATTTTCCAAATGTCACTTTGGTTTGCATTATAAATGCGGACACCTCATTGTATTTGCCGGACTTTAAATCCACAGAACGTACTTTTCAATTGATAATGCAGGTTGCAGGCAGATGCGGCCGTGGCAAAAATGCCGGCAAGGTTTTAGTGCAGACAAGACATCCCGAAAATTTTGTAATTAAATCTTGCGTCAATTATGACTATCAGGCATTTTATGATTGGGAGATGGAAAATAGAAAACTGCTGATTTATCCGCCGTTTTGCGATATTGCCAAAATTGCAATAAGAAATACAGACGAGGAAAGAGCGGCGCAAGAGGCAAAATATTATTTTGATTTTTTGCAAAAAGAGCTTACAGAAAAAAACTTAAAATTAATTTTGTTAGGTCCATCGCCCGCCTACATTGCAAAACTTCACAACACTTATAGGCAGCATATAATTATAAAGGGGAGTAAAACTGAAATATTAAAACTGGCTCACTTTGCAGCGGACTATAAAAAAACGTACGCCGACACGCATGCCTCAATAGAAATTTCGCCGGCGGATCTCATTTAAAATTTGCCAGTTTTATCAAAAAGGCAATGTATAAAAAATACCCCCGCTTTTAAAAGCGGGGGATATTTTTTATGATTTACAAACAACAAAATTTAGAAACGTTTATTTTTATTTGTCATAAGGAGCGTTTGTAGCAAAAAGGAGCTGCCCCTTTTTTACTTCGGCATTTTGCGTTGGGAAAATTTTTATATCTGTGAGATTTGTTATAACTGTAATGACGGTATCGGACGGACAGTTCTTTTTAATAAGATCTTTGTTTATTTCAATAATCGGCTGGCCTTTAAAAACATCTTCGCCTTCTTTTGCGAGCAATTTAAATCCCTCGCCGTTTAATTTTACGGTATCTATTCCCACATGAACCAACACTTCCAATAGGCCGTTGGTAATGCCGAAAGCATGTCCTGTTTTTGGCAGAGTTTCAATTAATCCTTTAACGGGAGCGCAAATAATATTTTCAACTGGATCTATTGCCAAGCCTTCGCCGAGCATTCCCTGAGAAAAAGCTTCGTCGTCGACATCGGCCAATTTCCTTATTTTTCCGCTGACGCTTGCGTACACATTTGCTTTATCTTTTTCTAAAATATCGGCAAGTCCTTGTCCAAAGGTAGTGGAATTATCGGCGAGCTTAACGCTGATGACATTGTCTTTAATTTCTATTGAGCTATCGCTAAAATTTCCGCCGTTTTCTATTATCAAATCGCAGGCGGCTCCGTCAGCGGCCGCTGGAATATTTTTAAAGACTCCAGCTTTTGCCAAGATGCCGGCGGCCTCGCCAATTGATCCCACAATTTTATCGGCCTCATAAAATTCTTTTGCCAAAGCTACTGCTTTACGATTATTCCATAAGGCAGGCGTGCCTTTACCGCCGATAAAAGCTATGCCGTCAAAATCATTTAACTTCACTTCATCTAAACTCAAATCGCTTTTAACTCTTTCTCCTCTTTCGCTTTTCAATTCTCCTTTTATGTCGCTGGCGATGATTGTTTTTATGTCATGCATCCCCAGAGCTTCAGTGGTTTGTTTAAGTTCTTGGTCATTATAATTTGCGCTAGGGACAACAATAACAAATGCGGTTTTTTTCATTTTGGCCTCCTTATATTAATCTTGGATTGTTATGGATTTTATTGTGACAGGTTGTTCGGGCTTATCGCTAAAATCTGTTTTAACATGCGCGATTTTTTTTACAATATCCATTCCTTCAATTACGCGTCCAAAGATTGTGTGATTGCCGTTAAGCCATGGGGTGGGGCATTCGGTGATAAAAAATTGACTGCCGTTTGTGTTGGGGCCGGCATTTGCCATTGCCAAAATTCCGCCGGCGTCAAACTTCAAATTCTCGTCTATTTCGTCCTCAAATTTATATCCGGGACCGCCTCTGCCGTTTCCCAAAGGGCAGCCGCCTTGAATCATAAAATCAGCGATAACTCTATGGAAATTCAAACCGTCATAAAAATTTCTTTTTACTTTTTTGCCGCTTAAGGGATCGGTAAATTCTTTTTGACCTGTTGCCAGATCTACGAAATTTTTAACGGTTTTGGGGGCTTGTTTGTCGAAAAGTTCTACTTTAAATTTTCCAAGATTTGTATCAAAAACTGCGTTCATGTTTGCTCCTTTATTTTTTAATTGCCCTAAGATTGATCTCTTGATTTTTCCAAGGCGCGTATTTATTTAACGTCTATATTTATATTTTTATTTGAAGTTTTCATTTGATTAATTTAACAATTATACTATTATTTTTTTATTGGCGCTAAGGGCATAGTTTAAACTTTTATTAAATTATTTTGACATTTTTTATGTTTTTAAAAGCCGTTTTATTTCCTTATTAATAGAATAATGCGGCGCATTAAACACGTTATTTAAAATATAGATAAAGAGTTGAATTTGAAGTCGTATAAATTTTAATTTAGCAAATTGTTTATCTGTGATATTATTTGCGGTATTATTATAGTTACCTGTTAATTGTTTTAATAGTTTAACGATAGGCTAATGTTTAGTATAATTATAAGTATTTATTGAAGGTTAGGCGGGCGGCGGGAGCCGTCCGCTTTTTTTAAAGGCATATGTTTTATTATTTTATTGTGTTATTTTTTAGGTTATGCATTGTGCAAATCTATTCGTCTATTTACGAGGACGCGTGGCATTTTCTTTCCTTTAAATATCGTAAAATCTGTGGCAAATATCGGCATTATAGATCCCTCAAAACCTCCAATTTTTTAGTCTAGCGCAAGCGGTAAAGCGCCTATCTATGCGAGAAGTTTTTTTGTTTTTTTTGTCGTGTTGTTTATCGTTGTCTTTGCCGTGTCATACTATCGCCCGCGCTCTTTTGGTTTTGCGGCGTAGCGGAGCGTAAGCGTTGCTGGGGGAGATTTTTTTTGTTTTCTCGGCGGTGTTGCTTTTGTCTTGTCTGTGTTGTTGTGTTGTAATCTCGCCTGCGCTCTTTTTATTTTTTAGCCTAGCGAAAGCGGCAAAGCGCCTGCCTATGCGAGAAATTTTTTTCGCCAAGAGGACAAAGGGAACTGGAAGTTTCCTTTGTCCTCACCCAGGCGGGCGTGACAGTACAGACTGCTGTCTGTCACGTCAAGAGTAGAGTCGGCGCGGGGGCGAAAAAAATTTTCGCATGGCGCGTGGCTAAAAAATAAAAAGGGAGCGCAAAACAAAAATAAAAAAATAAGTTTAAATAGCGATATTTTTCTGTTTCTCTTTTATAGAAAAAAGAATTAAGTTACATGTGTCGTTAGAAGTTTTGTTTCTTTTTCAAAAGAAATAATTTCATTACTCTTTTTTATAAAAGAGTTAAGTGTCGTTAGTTTTTCTGTTTCTCTTTCCCAAAAGAGAAATAATTTCCAACGCTTTTTTACAAAAGCCTACCAGTCCTTTGTTCCGCTTGGCACGACCGGCGCCTGACCTTTTCTCCTCTGTCTATCGGAACGTCTATCCGCCTCATTATAATAATTCAACAAAAGACTTGACGGCTCATCCTCTGCAG
>JAITCX010000035.1 GCA_031282945.1 Elusimicrobiota bacterium | reverse complement strand
TATATTTTTGAGCAAATCTATGCTAGGCGTGCCGGCGCCTGCCGCATTAAACTCCGCTACAAAATTATTCCAATCGCCGTATTCAAATGCGTAAAGGGAATTAAGATCGTCTGAAAATTGATAAAGGCCGAAGCCCGCGTTTGGGCTTAAGTTTAAGTTTGAGAGGGAGAATTCCGTGCCGGCGGTTAAAATTTTGAGAGGTTGTTTAAGATTTTTTCCTGTGTTAATTTTTGTGATAAAAATTTGCGCGCCCTCTCCTGCCGCAAAAGTTTGGGCAACAGAGAGCCAGTCTGCCGTTGCGCCGATGAAGTCGGCGTCCAATGCCAAGATGCCGCCCGTGAGGTCAAAGTTTGCGGTGATATAAGCTGTGCTGTTTGCGACTCCGTTTTGGAGAGAGAAAACCGCTCCTGCGGGCGCAAGGCTTTGGGCGCCAATGGCGGTTTGAGGGAGAAAAACCACTTGCGCGATTGAGCTGCCGCTGGCATTGAAATTTACCTGCGCGCCGTCTGCAATGGAAAGCTGAGAGCTGATGATGACGCGGGAGTTGAAATTTGTTGTGCCGCTTTGAGCTTGAAATAAAACGTTTGTAAACTCGCTGGCGTCGCCGGAAAAATTTACTATGCCGCCGCCGTCTTTGAGGACGGTGGGGGCGTAGCCGTTATTAGAGCCGGAAACTCTTATGCCATTGATAAAATCGTTGGCTCCTAAAAATGTTAAAGAACTGACACGCATTGATCCGAGAGTATATAAGTGAATATCGTTTAAAATTCCATTTCCATAATTATGATAAAAAGCAACGGTTGAATTTGCAAAAATCAATTCGCCACGGTAGTTTACATAAATGGCGCCGCCGCTGCTGGTTGCTATATTGCTTGAAAATTCAACTTGAGAATTTGAAAAAGTCAATCTATTAAATAATTCAGGGGTGGAATCTCCCGCGCCCATATAAAGCGCTCCGCCGTTGGTGTCTGCGATATTGCTTGAGAATTTCACAGTTGAATTTTCAAAGGTTGTAGAGGCGCGATTGGAAATATAAATTGCTCCGCCGTAAATTTGAGAACTATTATTTTCAAAAAGTACAGCATAATTTGAAAAAGTAAGAGTTACTGGGTCTTCAGGAGCATATGAGGCAAGACGAATTGCGCCCCCCCAATTATGAGAAAAGTTTATTGTATTATTTTTTCCCTCATTTCCTACAAAAGAAATCCAAGAAGTCTGTAGAATGGTCTCGCCCTGACTATCCTCCACCAAAAGAGGCGTACCTATAATGCTTGTAAAATTGATATTATAATTTGTAAAAAATAAACGAGTTCCGCTAATTGATATTCCTGCCAAGCCCCCTCCGTTTTGCGGCCCCATTCCGCCAATAAAGTCTAGCGTATTACCTTCCCCCTCTCCCACAAAATAAATAAGAGAATTCACGGCGGAAAAGACACCGCCAGTATCTGCGTCGGGACGGCTACTAAATGTATTGCTAATAAAAAACACATCGTAATTTACAAAATAGGCCGTAGATTGTCTAAAATAAATTGCCGCTCCCCCCACGAAAGTGTCATCGCTGTTATTATTATTAGCGATATTGGCAAAGAATTTTAATTGATTATTTGCACCGCTCTCTCCTACAAAAGAAATGGATGAGTCCATTACAGAAACTGCCCCTCCCTTTCCCATGTCAAAAACTGAATTGCTGGAAAATTCAATATTGCCAGAGAAGCTAACTATGGATCCCTCTCTAATGTCTAAGGCGCCCCCATAATAATTTGGAGCGCTCGCAGGAGGGTTATCATAAATATCATTATAGTAAGGATTTCCCAAGAAATTCATGAAGGTTAAATTTTTAAAGGTAATTGTTTTGCCGTAAAGCGTGAAACCCATGCCTCTGGTGTTGCCGTCATATGGCGCGGGGGCTACTAGGTTGTTGGCATTGATTATAAATGAGGGGGCGTTTAGGTCTTGACTTAAACTTTGAATTATTAAGCTGGTTATGCTTATAGAGGGCTCGCCGAGGAAATCGCTTAGAATATCGCCGTCTGCGAGGAGATCGGCGGAGATATTAATTATTAAATCTCCCGTTTGATTTTGATATGCGGCGAGAAGCTCATCCCAAGACGTTACATTTACCTCAATAGCATTTGATTTTGCTGGGGCAAATAAAATGCAAAGGAAAATGAGCGCCCCCGCAAAAGCGGTTTTGCGAAAAGCAAAAGCTCCCCGCAAAAATGAAAAGAAACGAGAGACAAAGGCGGCGCTGAAAAACGAAAAAGATTCTTTTGCGAAATGCAAAAAATGATTTTTGATTGTTTTATTTTTTATGGCTAATTTTCTTTTCGGGGAAAATGGTGAAAGTATTTTTGAAACTAGTTTCATATATAACTCCAAGATTTTTTGCGCTCATTTGTAAAAAAGAGTGGGAAATTATTTCTCTTTGGGAAAAGAGAAACAGAAAATTCTTTTGGTAAGAGAAACAAAAACTTCTAATGACACATGCAACTTAATTCTCTTTTCTTAAAAAGAGAAACAGAAAAATAACACTCTTTTAAATTATTTCTTTATTTTTGTTTTGCGCTCATTTTTTATTTTTTAGCCACGCGCCATGCGAAAATTTTTTTCGCCCCCGCGCCGACTCTACTCTTGACGTGACAGACAGCAGTCTGTACTGTCACGCCCGCCTGGGTGAGGACAAAGGGAACTTCCAGTTTCACTTGCCCTCTTGGCGAAAAAAATTTCTCGCATAGCAGCGCTTACGCTCCGCTACGCCGCAAAACCAAAAGAGCGCGGGAATAGTACGACACGACAACAGCAAAGACACGACAACGACAAAAATAAAAAGTAACAAAGGCGGCTCTGGAGTTTTCCTCTATTTAATTTACATTTTATAACTCTTGATCATTTCTCACCAAATCGCCTTCATTTAGAACCTTCATGTTTACCAACCAATCTATCAATCGTTGCTCTTCATAAGGGTCAACAAATTCAAGAGGATCATCAATAACTAATATTTCAAATACCGTATTGCTTAAAATATATTTATAGTGATTACTTATCCTTATATATGGGACTTCTAAATACTCATGGGATTCATCATAGTCGAACGTCTTTCTCAATCCAGTAAAATAAATATATTTAGAAGGCGATGACACAGACCCTTTTATCGCATAATTATAAATTCCATATGCGTGTAATAATTTTATAACGATATTTTTCATTCTCTTTACTTTTGAAATATCCTCTTTACTATACCTCTCATGTTTTTTATTGGGTTTGCTCATCATCATGATCCTCTTTTATAAAACACTTGCTAAGACCACTAATCAGCTTCGTCCGCATTTTCAAGTTTCGCAATATCCTGTTTACATAGAAATTATTAAAATGCCTATGACTCTCTTATAATACGTTTCAAACAAAATTTTATTTTAAACCTCAACTTTTTTGGCTTCTCCTGAATCTATAATTCTTTGACCCACTGCTAGCTCTGGGGCTTGCGTGCGCCAAACAACATGGCGCACGCCTTTTAAAAACTCGCTCCTAAACCTTTAAACTTTTTTGCACAATGCAAAAATAATTTTTCAAATCAAAATAAAACCCTGCGCTATTACTCAAGCGAGTTTTTAAAATGGAGGGCGGCAGCTTCGCCGCCGCCCTCCAAGCCCCTCCCCCTTAAAAACAAAGGAGAGCCAGCGCGCCAAACACAATAGTGCGCCGCTCTCCTCTCAAAACAGTTAAAACAATTTAAAATGTCCTAACAACTTTCCCTCGCCTTTTTAGCGGCGGCAACCATATTAATTAAACTTGCCTCGGCTTCTTTTGTATCTCTAGTTTTTAAACCGCAATCTGGATTGACCCAAACTTTTTTAGCTGGAATCTTTTTCAAAATTGCTTCAATCGTACGATACATCTCCTCCATGCTCGGCACTCTTGGAGAATGAATATCGTAAACGCCCGGCCCCACTTGAGTTTGGAAATTATGTAATTTTAAATAATCCAAAATCCGTAAATCCGATCTGGATGCTTCAAAAGAAATTACATCCGCATCCATATCGTCAATAGCGGCAATTATATCGTTAAACTCGCTATAGCACATATGCGTATGAATTTGCGTTTCAGGTTTAACCTTTGCATGCACCAACCTAAAAGCCGGTATCGCCCAATCTAAATATTGGCTATTCCAATCAGATTTACGCAATGGCAATTTTTCCCTCAATGCCGCCTCGTCAATTTGAATAACTTTTATTCCCGCCGCTTCTAATGCCAAAACTTCCTCAGCAATTGCCAAAGCTATTTGATATGTAGATTCCTTAACGGAAATATCCTCTCTTGGAAACGACCAATTTAAAATTGTAACCGGACCCGTCAACATTCCTTTAACAGGTTTAGTTGTCAAGCTCTGCGCATATTTACTTTCATCTAAGGTAAGCGGAACTGTTCTCTTAACATCTCCCCAAATAATAGGCGGTTTAACGCATCTAGTGCCGTAACTTTGCACCCAAGCGTTTTTAGTAAAAATAAAACCCGCCAATTTCTCGCCAAAATATTCAACCATATCATTGCGTTCAAATTCGCCATGTACCAAAACATCCAGCCCGTTTTTTTCTTGCCACTGGATGCACTCTTTAATTTTTTTATAATTGAAAGCATCATATTCTTGTTTATTTATCTCCCCTCTTTTAAGAGCGGTTCTATTTTCTTTGACATCCGCCGTTTGAGGAAACGATCCAATAGTTGTGGTTGGAAGTATAGGCAAATTTAAAACATCCGCCTGCGGTTTAATTCTCTCTTCCCTAGTCGGCACGCGTATAAAATCTTGCGGGGTCAAAGAATCAATTTTTGTTTTGATCTGCTCATCTTTTACAACTCTTGGAGCGCTAAATAATTTTTGATTTTGAGCTAATAAATCTTGATCGCCTTTAAAAACTTTATCCAATTGGACTAGTTCAGTTAATTTCTCTTGGGCAAATGAAAAATATTTTACAAACTCCGGCAAAATTTTATTTTCATTTTTTATTGTATAAGGAACATGCAAAAAGGAACAAGAACCGCTCACTACAATATTTTCTACATCTTTGCTAAATTCTTGAATCTTTTTTAAAATTTCTAGCGATGCTTTATAATTATTACGCCATATATTTTTCCCATTGACTATTCCTGCAAACAATGTTTTCTTTTTATCAAAACCCTGCAGAGAAATCATATCCAGAGATTTTGTCCCTTCCACAAAATCCAATCCAATGCCGTCAAAATCTTGATTTAAAACTTTCGGATAAATATCGCGTATATCGCCAAAATAAGTTTGCAATAAAACTTTAACCTTATTTTTCTTTTCCAATAGAGGTTTATAAATTGATTCAAATAATGCTATCTGCGCCTCCGACATATCCAATACCAAAGCGGGTTCTTGCAAACTAAACCACTTGACGCCGAGATCATTTAATTTAGTTAAAACTTCAATATATGCGTTGGCTATTGCGGGAGCTAATTCTGTATCAGGTCTATAAAATTTATTATTAGCAAGCGTTAGGAAAGTGTATGGACCGATAAGAGTGGGGACGGTTTCTATGCCCCATTGTTTAGCTTCCAAATATTCATCAAAAATTTTTGTTCCAACAAGTTTAAATTCTGTTTCGGCTTCAAGTTGGGGAACCAAATAATGATAATTTGTGTTAAACCATTTTTTCATGGCAAGCGCCGCAACATCGCCCGCCTTGCCTTGATAACCTCTAGCGGCGGCAAAATATTTGTCTAGATCAGACAAATCCAATTGGGCATATCTTTTAGGAATAACATTTAATAAAAAAGCTGCGTCCAAAACTTGATCGTAAAAAGAAAAATCATTGGAAGGTATAAAATCTATTCCCGCCCGTTTTTGAGTTTCTAAATTCTCTTTTCTCAATTCTTTAGCAATTTGTTCTAATTTAGTCTGATCAATGTCTCCCGCCCAATATCTTTGCGTTGCAAATTTCAATTGGCGTTCTGCGCCAATTCTTGGATAACCAATAACTGCTGTTGTCATAAACTCTCCTTACAAAATTTTTGCACTACATTTAAA
>JAITCX010000158.1 GCA_031282945.1 Elusimicrobiota bacterium | reverse complement strand
ATTTTAATTATAATACTTATACATTAAATAAAGGAATAAAGCAAATATATCATTAATTCCACCCGCTTTTATATAAAAGTCTATCTTACACCAATAAGCTTTAAAATGGGGCAATAGCGGGGCTTATGCGCAAAGATATTTATAATCTCATACGCCCACATCGCTTAAACAAACAATTTTTCCCCCACTAATAAAAATCTCCTACAATTTCCTTACAAAAAAAATGCCGTTACCCTTTTTTACAGGATAACGGCATTATCTACTAAATAAGATATCTCAATTTTACAAAAGCATTAAATTTCAAAAATTATTATTTACTGTTTTTAGACAGCGAAAAGATCTCCTTGACATGATAGCGCTGATAGTTACTTCTAAAGGTAGTTTTTAAAATCATTTCTGCAATAAGTCCAATAGAAAAAGACTGCGCCCCAACGAGAATTAAAAACACCCCTAATAACAATAAAGGGCGTCGGCCAATTATGTATCCTTGGAGCCATAAAATTGTCAAATATAAACATATCAAAAATCCTATGCCCATAATAACTATCGCTACGCGCCCAAAAAAATACATGGGCTTGTCCATAAACTTTGTCGTAAAAACTATCGTAAGACAATCAAATAAACCTTTTAAATACCTCTCAAAACCATATTTGGATTTGCCAAACTGCCTCTTTCTGTGATGAACGGGAATTTCGCAAATCTTAAATCCATACTTATCCGCTATCACAGGAATATATCTGTGCATCTCCCCATAGACATCAATAGCTTTTATCACTTCTTTCCTATAAGCCTTAAACCCGCAATTAAAATCATGCAGCTTTACCCCAGAAAGCAGCGAAACCGTCTTATTAAATAATTTTGACGGCAATGTCTTTTCAATGGAATCTAAACGTTTGAGCTTCCAGCCGCACACAAGATCATATGTTTTTAATTTCTCAATAAAATTTGGAATTTCAGCTGGATCATCCTGCAGGTCGGCATCCATTGTAATAATAAAATCACCGCTAGCTTGATTAAACCCTTCTTGCAAAGCGGCCGCCTTGCCGAAATTTTTTCTAAATACAATTAAAGATATATTGCTATCTTCTTGCGCTAGATCTTTTATTACGCTGGGCGATGCGTCAGTAGACCCATCATCTACAAAAATAATTTCATAGGAATAATTATTTTCCAAGCAAACTTGTTTTATTTGTCTATAAAGTTCGCCTAAACTTTCATACTCATTATAAACAGGCGCAACAATAGAAATTTTCATAATTTTCTCCCCTAAAAATATTAAAACTATTTATTATCCTTTAATTCTTACAATTTCTATTTATCGCCAAAAATTTGCTTGGATTTCATTTCCAAAGAAACGGCAATCATCAAATTAGAAATAAAATTAAAACTCAAAATAATTTTATAAAATATCGCTTTCAACTTAAGAAATTATCTGTATACATTTTCCTTTCCGCGTTTTGCCAAAACAGCCATTTGGGAAACGCGCACGCGTAAATATTCTTCTTTATTTTCAGTGTATTGCTCAATCCTGCCTACCACTTTCACCCAATCCCCCTCTTTAAGCTTGGGGATCTCCCCCGCAACCTCAAAGCCCGCATATAAGTCGGGTCCGCAACAACCGGGTCCATACCTGAAAACAAAATATTTCGTAACAGGCTTTTCCTTGGGGCTTGGGGAATAAGAATATTTATTTACTATCCCCTCAAATTCTACCATAGAATTTAAATAACTCTTCGGGTTTAAATAAATATCGTTTATCTGCGTAACAAAAAAGTTTTCTCTTATAAGCAAAACTTTTTCTTTGCTTTGGCCATAAGACTCCGCATTAAAAAATCCAAGCACAGCCATTACCACAGCCATAACTTTAAAAATTAAACTCGCCTTAAAAATTAAAACTAAACCCGATATTGCCGCAACTATAACAGATACTATTGTAGAAATCTTTTTTGCTAAATTCATCACAATCCCCTCCTAAAAAAATGCGAAAAAATCCAAAAAATAAAAAATAAAATTAAATTTATAACCACAATGCTTGCGCCCGTCGGAGTGGCATAAAGATATGAAATTACTATCCCGATCATAAAACAAAAAATAGAAATTATAGCCGAGCTGATAACCACCGACTTAAAAGTTTTAAAAATGCGCATTGAGGTGAGAGCTGGAAAAATTATAAGGCTTGATATGAGCAAAGCCCCCATCATCCGCATTCCCAAAACAATGGCAATCGCCGTTAAAATCGCAATAAGCATATTATAAAATTTTGCTCTTATGCCTGTGGCTTGCGCAAAAACTTCGTCAAAAGTTACCGCAAAAATTTTATTGTAAAAAATCACAAATAAAACAAAAACTATAACCGATAAAGTGACGCTTAAATATACATCGCTTTTGCTCATTGCCAAAATGCTGCCAAACAGATAATTGCAGACATCTGTGTTTAAGCCAGTCGTAACAGATATAACTAAAACGCCTATCGCCACCGAACTCGTAGACAATAAAGCGACAAAAGCATCGCCCTTAATTTTAGAATTTTGACTGACATTTAAAAGCAAAAATGCCGCCAAAACCACAACGGGAATAGACAAGGTCAAGGGAGCGAGATTCATCGCCGTTGCAATTGCCAAAGAGCCAAATCCTACATGCGACAGACCGTCGCCAATCATGGAATAACGTTTTAATACCAAACTGACGCCCAAAAGACAAGCGCACAGCGACACTAAAAAACCAACAATCACCGCTCTAACAATGAAGGCATAAGAAAACATTTCAATGAAAACATCAAACATTTACGCCTCCGTTTTCATCCTTTAGGACTTGCATAAGACGTTTTCCCTCATATGAATTTATATAGTCTTGCGCTTTACCCCAAAAGACCTGCCGAGTTTGAACTTGTAAAATGCGGCTGGCATCCCTAACGGCATTTTTAATGTCATGGCTTACCATTACCACAGCAATGCCCTTTTTTTCATTGATATCTTTTATAATTTTGTAAAGCTCATTAAGCGCAAGCGGATCAAGACCAGCAACCGGCTCGTCTAAAACTAAAAGACGTTTGGCGGCGCACAAAGCCCGCGCCAACAAAACCCTCTGCTGTTGGCCGCCGGAAAGCTCGCGAAAACATTTGCGCTTTAAATTTATCACAGACAAAAGTTCCATGTTTTCATCGGCAATTTCTCTATCTATTTTTCTATAGAAAGGCATCAGCCCGCGGCTGTTTAATCTCCCCGACAAAACAACTTCATTTACGCTTGCGGGAAAATCTTTTTGCACAATCGCGCTTTGCGGCAAATACCCAATATCGCTTAACTCAAGACCGTCCCCAAAAACAATCTCGCCTTTGCAGGGCCGCTTAATTTTTAATAAGCCTTTTAACAGCGTAGTTTTGCCTGAACCGTTGTCGCCCACAATGCAAATATAATCTCCTTGCAAAACTTCAAAATTAATATCTTTTAACACCAATCTTAAATCAAATTCAAAAGAGGCGCCGCCGCATTTTATCAAAGCCATTTAGTTTAAAGCCTCCCTTAAATTCTTGGCATTCTGCCTCATAAGTTCTACATAAGTTATGCCCGCCGTTAATTCCGCTTTAGTTACATTATGAGCGGATTGAAAAAGCAGCGTTTTAGCTTTTGTGCTCTCGGCAATCGCTTTTGCTATACGCTGATTTGAAAACTCAATATAAAAAACCACAGGAATACGATCAGCTCTAACTTTATCAATTAAAAATTTAATTGTAGCGGCGCTCGCCTCTGTTTCAGTTGAGCAGCCGGGAAAAGCGGCATAATATTGCAAGCCGTAATAATCGGCAAAATATCTCAAGGGAAACCTATCGCCGAAAACAATAACCTTTCTCTTTCCAGTGTTTACAATTTGCCTAAATTCCGCATCCACTTCATCTAATTGTTTAATATAATTATCCGCATTTTGCTTATAAAAGTCTGCATTTTTTGGATCTTTTTCCATCAAAAGTTTTGCAAGATAAGCTACGATAATTTTTGCATTTTT
>JAITCX010000157.1 GCA_031282945.1 Elusimicrobiota bacterium | reverse complement strand
AAAATAAACGTTGCAAAAACATTTTATGTTTTGTCTGTAGAGAGACGCCATAAAATGAAAAATGTTATTATTTCTCTGCCTTGCAAACATAATGCAATATTTGAAATTCTTTCTATTTCAAAAGCCCTTTGCCTGCCGTCAGAAAAATTTTTTAAGGCAATAGGACGTCCATTTAAATTTTTCATTTTAATTTTGGATTATATTTTCAAAATTTATCTGCAAACCCGTGAAAACAAAATTTTAAAAATTGTTTTGCACGGGTTTTCTTTTTTATCTAAGAATTTAGACTTTCCTTTAAAACGACTCATCCGCTTTTTTCAATACTGCAACTATTCTATTACAGACAACCTTACCACTTTAAATCCAGCGCACATCTTGAGACTCATAAAACTTTTCTTTAAAAACCCAGAAAACTTTTTCTCAAATCTTTTTTATAAAAGAAATTATTTTCAATATTTGCAAATCAACTTTACATTGATGTCAAGAAAGCTGAATTTATAAGGGGGTAGCTTTTAGACATTTTGAAATTTCTATGCTTTTTATTGCTTTTTGCCAAAAATGGAAATCTAATTGGTCAATGTTATGGACAGGCAAAATCATAAAAGCGCAAGAAAGCTTTGCGATTTTATGCAAAGTTATAAATAAAGGGGAAGGGAACCAAAAATGAAAAAAGTTATGGCGGTATTATTGTGTTTAAGCTTATTTGGAGGGATAAGTTATTCAAGCGCCTCTCTTCCGGACTTTCTTTCAATAACTGTGGTGGGGCTTGAGATGCCTGCAAGAGACCTTTTTGATGAAAGAAATTTTAATGCGGGCGTTAAACTGGAAGCTTCAGCTATGAGAAATGGAATATTTACAGGGGTATTATCTTTAACAAATAATGATGGGAGAAAAATTGCAAGGTTGACTATCTCCGTTAGCCAAGGTTATGACGGACTTAATTATATAAGAGAAATTTCATTTACAAATTTAATTTCAGGCGAAAAAGACGCTACTAGATATGACGGCAGCCAATATTCTTTGGGGAGAATTTTAGGTTATTTTATCGTGGTGGGAACTTTATTTTATAACTAGGGTTAAGGGAAAGGAGGCAGTTATGGGCGGCAGGGATTTGTTGAATGTTGCAGAAATTTTAGTTGGAGGTTATGAGAGGGGGAGGGGAATATGGATGAGTTTGGCGGCAATATGAATATTGACAATCGCTTAATAGGCTGATATTTTTTAGTTGAATTTTCAGCAGGAAAAAATTCAGCGCTGTCCGATTTGCCCTGCGCATAACCTGTAGAGTCGTTGAGGCGCTTACATTTTTTATTATAGTTCTAACGAGATTTTGGCCGTAATTTTATTGTTTAACGCCGAGCGCCATCGTAGTTTTAAGGATGTCGGTAAAAGTGGTTTTTAGAAAGGAGATGAAAATGACAAGAGACAAATCAGCTTCATTAAAGAGTTGGTTGAAAGACCTGATTGCACTGTTGCCAAGAATTTCAGCAAGCGGTTTATTGAGGGGTACGAATATATTTTTGGCAATATTGGCGCTTTCTTGCTATGTCGCTATAAAATTTGGAAGCTTGGCAGGCGATGGGGTATTTATTATCGGCATAATTATTACCGCAATTGTTGCATTTAAGACAATGTCGGTAAAAATAACGATCATTGATTGTTTGTTCCCGCTTGTCATCTCAATACTATCAGTAAAGGCATTGATCTCGCTGCTGTCGGCTATGCCTTTTATGCTGCTTCACCCGGTGTATTTCCCAAAGTTTAGCTGCATTGCGGCAGGCGCGCTTTTGATGCTCGGTTTGTTTATGTATAAATATGGCAAAACTAGCGCCCCCGCTTTAATAATTCCAGCAATTGTTTTTGCCTATGAAATTTTATCTCTAAGTTTGCCTACTCTTGTTGTTGTTTCAATGCATCCC
Organism: Elusimicrobiota bacterium; assembly: GCA_031282945.1. Taxonomy (GTDB): domain Bacteria; phylum Elusimicrobiota; class Endomicrobiia; order Endomicrobiales; family Endomicrobiaceae; genus JAITCX01. Next base: position 2,686 of record JAITCX010000157.1, on the reverse strand, counting down.
TTTGTTTACGGCCTCATACCTAAACAATTTACTGAAACTATTTTGTTCATTATCTATAAATTTTTATTGGCCTCGTTGCCGACTGATATTGATAACATTATTGGTTTTTGCGCTTCAGCCGCCTCCCTGTTGATTTTCTATTTTGCCAATGCAGGAAAAATAGGTGAAACAATAAATGCAATAATGAAAAAACCTTGGGAGCTAATAGAACAGCTCGGGAATATATTCAATAAAAGGAAATGGGACTGGTATTTCAATAAAGAAGCTTTAAAAAGTCAAAGCGGCGGCGGGGATATGCTTGGCGGCATCAGCGAAGCGTATATCGGGATCGGTGAAGTTCCTATGCCCGAAAATGAGGAAGCGCTGAGCAATCAAAAAAATGCTCCAGAGGCAGATATAAATGAGAATTTGCAAATCGCTGAAGGTTTGAAAGAGCGGCTTAAGGATTGCATAATATTGGAATTGCCCAAAATAGTTAAGCGTCTGGACGACGGGAGAGACGCTAAGGAGTTTGTCTATTGGATTAAAAAAGCGGCGCAAGAGGGACATATGCGTTCGCAGTTTTATTTAGCGGTCATGTATTATGATGGAAAGGGCGTCAATCAAGAATACGAAAGCGCTTTCTTTTGGTTTAAAAAAGCCGCCGAGCAGGGACTTGTCGTTGCTCAATATGATTTAGGTCTTATGTATCGCGATGGGGCAAAAGGCGTCAATAAAGATGCTGATAACTCTGAGTATTGGTTCAAGCAAGCGGCTGAGCAGGGATATGCAAAAGCGCAGTTCTATTTAGGATATCTATATGCAAGGGATGATGCTGATGGATGGGAGGGAGCAAATATAGATTATCAGAAGGCTATTTATTGGTATGCAAAAGCTGCGGAACAGGGGTTTGCAAAAGCGCAATACTTTTTAGGACTTAGATATGCCAAGGGGCAAGGCGTTTCGCAGGATTATCAAGAGGCGGTTTATTGGTATGAGCAGGCCGCTATTCAGGGAGAGAAGATAGCGCAATGCGTCTTAGGCGATATTTATAGCAATGGGGAAGGCGTGGAGCGGGATTATACGAGAGCTTCTATGTGGTATGAAAAGGCGGCTTCGCAAGGCAGTAAAGAGCTGCAATATCAATTGGGGTATATGTATTCCATTGGGCAGGGCGTTTCGCAGGATTATCAAAAAGCCGCTCAATGGTATGAGGAGGCCGCCAATCAAGATTTTGCAAGGGCGCAGAATAATTTAGGGGCTATGTATTCCCGTGGAGAAGGCGTTTCGCAGGATTATCAAAAAGCGTTTCAATTGTTTGGAAGAGCCGCCAATCAGGAGCTTCCAGAGGCGCAAAGCAATTTAGCGCTTATGTATTATAAAGAGCGGTATGTCGCTAAAGCTCCCAAGAAAGCTATCTATTGGTATAAAAAAGCGGCAGATCAAGGACTTGCCGTTGCGCAGTTCAATTTAGGATTTATATATGCCGCTCTAGATGATCAAAATGATAATAATCAAGAGGGTAATGATTATGAGAATGATGATCATGAGGGGAATGATCGTGAGAACAACGATCAGAATGATAATGATCAAGAAAGTAATGATCAGGAGAATGATGATCAAGAGGGTGGTAATCGTGAGAACAATGATCAGAATGATAATGATCAAGAGAATGATAATCAAGAGAGTGATGATCGTGAGAATAATGTTCCTAATGCCAATGTTCAAGAAGCTATTAAATGGTATAAAAAAGCCGCAGAACAGGGATGTGTGGAGGCGCAAAATAATTTAGGAGATATGTATTATTGCGGCGATATTGTTAAACAGAATTATAAGGAAGCATTTGAATGGTATACAAAAGCTGAAGAACAGGGATACAAGAATGCCCAAAATGAGTTGGGGCTTATGTATTATTATGGGCAATATGTTCCTCAGGATTATGAAAGAGCATTGCAATTGTTTGAAAAGGCGGCAAAACAGGGGGTTGCCGTTGCAAAGTATAACTTGGGACTTATGTATTACCGCGGGCAATTTGTTTTGAAAGATTTTAAAAAAGCTGTTGAGTGGTATGAAAAGGCGGTGGAGCAGGGAGTCGCCGCGGCGCAAAATAAATTGGGGCTTATGTATATGAAGGGAGAGGCGGTTCCCCAGAATTTTGAAAAAGCGTTTCAATTGCTTGAAGCGGCGGCAAAAAAGGGAATTGATACGGCGCAGTGCGGTTTGGGAAATCTTTATTATAAAGGCGAAGGCGGGGCGCAAGATTATGAAAAAGCCGCTGAGTTATATGAAAAAGCGGCAGATCAGGGATTTGCTGTCGCGCAAAGCAATTTAGGATTTATGTATTTGAAGGGAGAGGGCGTTTCGCAGGATTCAGAAAAGGCATTTCAGTGGTTTGAAAAAGCCGCCCAGCAGGAATATGGCGCGGCGCAGAACAATTTAGGATTTATGTATGCCGAGGGAAATGGCGTTTCTCAAGACTATAAAAAAGCATTTCCATGCCTTGAAAAAGCAAAAGGGTTTGCTGCAGCTCAGTATGTTTTAGGAAATATGTATTATAAAGGCGAAGGAGTAGGGCAAGATTATCAAGAGGCTTTGCAATGGTATGAAAAAGCGGCGGAACAAGGACTTGCCGCGGCGCAGAATAATTTGGGATTTTTATATGACGAGGGACGGGGCGTTCAGCAAAATTCTCAGAAAGCTGTTGAGT
>JAITCX010000097.1 GCA_031282945.1 Elusimicrobiota bacterium | reverse complement strand
CCCTTTGTCCTCACCCACCCGGGCGTGACAGTACAGACTGCTGTCTGTCACGTCAAAAGTAGAGTCGGCGCGGGGGCGAAAAAAATTTTCGCATGGCGCGTGGCTAAAAAATAAAAAGGAAGTGCAAAAAAAATGTAAAGAGTTTGATAAAGAGAAAGGATGTTATGAACTTTCAATGAGAAAAAAATGAATTTTTAAAAAGAGATTTTAAGCGCTTATGCTTAATCAAAAGGAAGCGCAAAACAAAAATAAAGAAATAAGTTTAAAGAGTGATAATTTTCTGTTTCTCTTTTAAAGAAAAAAGAAACAAGCTGCAAGTGTCGTTTTTTTTGTAAAAGAAATTTCTGTCTCTCTTTCCCAAAGAGAGAATAAACTTTTTAAGAGCCGTTAGTTTTTCTGTTTCTCTTTTTTCAAAAAGAGAAATAATTTCAATTCTTTTTTATAAAAGAAAACTAAAGGAAATAGGATGGCGATAGCCCGAAAAAAAGATTTTCTAAATGAGCTGTCAACCCTCTGGACTCGACGCCTTGAGGGATTGGGAAGCGCTTTTTTAATGACAATGGAAACATTTAAATGGATACTGCGAGGTAAAATCTCCGCTAAAAATACCATAGATCAAATGTTTGAAATCGGCAACCGCTCCATGCCTATAATTTGCCTGACCTCTTTTTGTATGGGTATGGTTTTGGCTCTCCAGTCTGGAACAGCTCTGACAAATATGTTTAATGAACCCGTTTTTGTGGGTATGCTCACAGGCTTTTCTATCGTGCTGGAACTTGGACCTTTGATTACCGCAATCGTAGTCGCTGGACGCGTCGGCGCCGCTATAACGGCGGAACTCGGCAGTATGAAAGTTACCGAACAATTGGATGCGCTCTACACTCTCGGGACAAGTCCTGTGCAGTATTTGGCTGTGCCGAGATTTATCGCTATAATTTTTACACTGCCTTTTTTGGTGGCGTTTGCAGATGTGATAGGCATCTTGGGGGGATGCTTGGTTTCTGTAAGCACATGGGATTTGAGCGCTTATCAGTTTATGTCGGATATCACGAATAATATGGGGTGGCGTTCTGTTGTGCATGGATTGATAAAATCGGTTTTTTACGCTTTGATAATTGTTGTGGTCGCTTGTTATAAGGGGTTTAGCACAAGAGGGGGAGCGACCGGCGTGGGAAAAGCTGTGACAAGCGCGGTTATGTATTCTTTGGTCTGCGTTTTAGTGTCGGACTATTTTTTAACTTTGGTTTTGGTGTGGCTAAAAATAAAGTAAATGGGAATTTATTAAATGATAGATATTTTGCATGTTTATAAATCTTTCGGGCCAAAAAAAATTTTAATAGATGTAAACTTAACCGTGGAAAAAGGCAAGACGCTCGTCGTTTTGGGAGGATCTGGAACTGGTAAAAGTATTCTCTTGAAAACTACAATAGGTTTGATTAAGCCTGATGCCGGCAAAATTATTATTGACGGAACCGACATCACTCATTGCAGCGCGGAAGATTTGCAAAAAGTGCGAAAAAATATGGGATATGTTTTTCAGGAGGCGGCGCTTTTTGATTCTATGTCTATCGCCGATAATGTAGCTTTCGGGTTGCGCCAAATGACAACATTAAACCCAACTCAAATTAAACAACGTATAGAGGAAGTTTTGAGTTTTGTTGGATTAAAAGGAATAGAACATTTGAAACCTTCCGAGTTGAGCGGCGGCATGAAAAAAAGAGTCGCAATCGCCCGCACTATAGCCTATCAACCAGAATATATTTTTTATGATGAACCCACCACCGGTCTTGATCCAATAATGACTCGGGTTATAAGCGGATTGATAATAAATTTAAGACAAAAGATGAATACAACCAGTATCGTTGTAACCCATGATATGGCGTCCGCTTTTATGATAGCCGATGAAATTGTAATGTTGTATGAAGGAAAAATAATTTTTAGGGGCACGGCGGAGGAAACGAAAAATACAGATAATCCAATTGTGCGGGAATTTGTTTATGGACTTAGTCAACCTGATGGAAATTCACAAGAGAGGTCTAATCAATGAGTAATTTAGTTAAAGTGGGTTTATTTACTGCATTGGGATTGATAACAATTTGCGTATCAATTATTTTTTTGGGAAATTGGACGTTTTCCAAAGGGTATACAATTTACGTTGCATTTGACGATGCCAGCGGATTAAATAAAAAAGCGGCGGTGAGGGTGGCGGGCGTGGATATCGGGCAATTGGAAGATGTGACTTTAAAAGGCGAAAAAGCTAATTTGCGTTTGAGAATAAACAAAGATATAAAAATGCATTCAAACGCTACGGCGCAGATTGTGTCCATGGGCATTATCGGCACGAGATATATAGATATAAATTTGGGAAGCGATCCGTATCCATACATAGGAGACGGCGCTACAATTTCTGCAACTCAAACTCCTTCTCTGGAACAGCTCATGCAAAAAATCGGCGCGGCGGTTGATTCTCCCCAAAATGGAAATATGTTTGAGAATTTGGCGCAAACCGTGAGGGAATTAAAAGAAGTGATTTCAAATTTAAATAGGAATACGGCGCAAATAAATGAAGTGATTTTAAATTTCAATGATATCAGCGAAAACTTGGTGAGCGCCACTTTAGACATTAAAGAAATCCTTACAAAAATTGATTCGGGCAGCGGCACAATTTCAGCTCTCATAAATGACGAGCAAATGAGCATTGACTTAAGGGAAAGCGTGGCCAGCGCCAAAGCGACTTTGGCGAGTTTAAACGACACGCTCGGCAGCGCCGATCAAATGAGGTTTGAGTGGATTTATCAAGGCGCATACAATACCGATGAACAAATATTTAGAAATGATGTCGGCATAAAAATTTCGCCAAATCCGCGGAAATTTTATTATGTGGGCGTGGCAAATTTAGGCGATACTGCAAACGCCCCCGACCTTCAAGAGCGGCTTTTGATGAACAAGTTGGAAGCTTTGCTGGGATTTAGGTTTAACAAGTTTGAGGTATATGCCGGCGTTTTGAAAGGCACGGGCGGTTTGGGAGCGGGATATTCTCTCCTGCAGCCGATGTTTGCTCAATATAAAACTTTGCAATTGCATGTAAACATTTATGATATGGGCAGGCGCGTTACGGATGCGGACGGCAATAAAGAAAGCGCCTCTAAGCCTAAGATAGATGCGGATTTGCGGGTGGGGCTTTTGAAGTGGCTTTATGTTGGGGTGATGATAGAGGATGCTTTGCATGAACAAGGATTAACAACTTATATTAAGATAGACTTGGACGATAGAGATCTCGCAAAGGTTTTGGGAATCGCAGGGATTGCCGCAAGCGCAGGGAAATAATCAGCTCTTCTCCTCTCTTTTGTGAAAAAGAGAGGAAAATTATTTCTCTGTGCGAAAACGAAACAGAAAAACTAAAGACACTTAACTCTTTTTTCTCCCTTTAAAAAAGAGAGACAGAAATTTCTTTCTCTTTTTAAAAAGAAACAAAAACTTCTAACGGCACATGCAGTTTAATTCTTTTTTCTATAAAGAGAAACAGAATATTAACGCTCTTTAAACTTATTTCTTTATTTTTGTTTTGCGCTACCTTTTGATTTTGCGACGCCGCGCTTGCGAAAATTTTTTTCGCCCCCGCGCCGACTCTACTTTTGACGTGACTGACAACAGTCTGTACTGTCACGCCGCCTCTCTTGGCGAAAAAAATTTCTCCCATAGCAGCGCTTACGCTCCGCTACGCCGCAAAACCAAAAGAGCGCGGAGAAAGGTACGACACGACAACGACAACTGCATACTTAGTGGTCAAAAAATTTTCCCATCATCTTTTAACGGTAACACATCCCATTCCCAAAATTATTTTTTAAAGCTATTAAATTCTTACTTACCTTTCCTCTACTTTTTTAGTTTTCCATAAAATCTAAAATCCTTGACCCAGCGATAAATATGGGTACTTGTTTTTGCACCGTTCCAACTCCTGCTAAACATAAAACATTTCTCTTTTTAAAAAAATAAAATAAAATTTTTCTCCCTCGTCTTTCAACAACTCCCCTGCCAAAAATTATTTTTTTAAACTATTAAATTCCCACTTGCCACCTCAACTTTTCTGGCTTTCCCATACAATCCAAATTCCACCATTAACCGCTAACTCAGCGCACTTATTTTCGCCTGCTTTATCTCTTAACAGCAACACCATCTATCCCCAAAATTATTTTTTAGAACTATTAAATTTTATTATAACTCCTCAGTTTTTTTGACTTTTCCATACAATCTATAGTCCACTATTAATCGCTAAATCTGGGGCTTGGTTTGCGCCCGCAAAAGAGCGGTCGGCGGCTCCGCCTCCTCCCCCGCCAAGGCCGCCGTGTCTTTGCCGTTGCTGTTGCAGTTTATCTATAAAATTCCTTATGCCTTTGCCTCCTCAAAAAATAAGAGCCGCCCTTTATCGCCCAACAAAAAAACGAAGGCAAATCGAAAGATTTGCCTTTCCCCCTTTATCTACAATAAATCCTTTACAACTTAAAAAAATTTCCTGAAACGCTAAAAGAAAAATAACAATAGCCGCACATTAATCAAAATAAAAGCCGACCTCAACTACAACATGAGATCGGCTTTCATTTTTACGTTTAAGTTTATTTTGTTAAAGTTTATTTCTTTGTATCGTTTAAAGAATCTTTTCCTTTTTGCCTCTTTGTTTTTTCATTTTCTCTAATTTCAACACGCCTTATTTTGCCGCTTATAGTTTTTGGCAAAACTTCTACAAATTCTATAAGTCTGGGATGTTTATAGGGAGCTGTAATCTTTTTGCAATGATCAATCAACTCTTTTTTTAGCTCCTCGCTTGCCTTATAGCCTTTTGCCAAAATGATTGTCGCTTTTACAATTTCTCCTCTCTCCTCATCAGGAACGCCCGTTATCGCGCATTCCAAGACCGCTGGATGAGTCATTAAAGCGCTTTCAACTTCAAACGGTCCTATTCTGTAACCTGAACTTTTTATCACATCATCGGAACGTCCAATAAACCAATAATAACCGTCCTCATCTCTATACGCTTTATCTTTTGTATCATAGATCCCATCTTTCCAAATAGACTCCGTCAACTTTTCATCTCTATAATAGCCGCAAAATAAACCAACGGGCAAATGATTTTTTTCTGTTCTAATAACTAAACGCCCCTCAACATCCGGCGGACAAGAATTATTGTTTTTGTCTACAATATCAATATCCCATGTTGCCGCAGGTTTGCCGATTGAACCGGGCTTTGGTTTCATCCAAGGAAATGTCGCAATTATCGCAACATTTTCGGTCTGTCCAAACCCTTCTTTTAATTCAAGACCTGTCATATTTTTAAATCTATAAAAAACTTCTGGGTTGAGAGGCTCCCCCGCCGTTTCAACTTGTTCCAATTTAGACAAATCATATTTTGACAAATCTTCTTTTATCAAATGTCTATAAACTGTGGGTGGAGCGCAGAGGGATGTGACGCCGTAATGAGCGACCTTAGCGATTAATTCATTATAGTTGATCCTCTCATAATCGTATACAAAAACTGCAGCTTCGCAAAGCCACTGGCCGTAGAGTTTCCCCCAAGAGGCTTTTCCCCAACCTGTATCGGCGACAGTTAAATGCAAACTATTTTCATGCAAATTATGCCAAAATCTTGCGGTGATAATATGCCCGAGCGGATATGTAAAATTATGATAAACCATTTTAGGATTTCCTGTTGT
>JAITCX010000111.1 GCA_031282945.1 Elusimicrobiota bacterium | reverse complement strand
TTAGATCCGCAGACAACTCTTTTTATTGTAGCTTCAAAAACTTTTACTACGCTTGAGACGATTACAAACGCTTTAACGGCAAGAAAGTGGCTTACAAAAGCGTTGGGAGATAAAGCGGTGGCAAAACATTTTGTAGCTATTTCTACAAATGCTCAAAAAGTTAAAGAATTTGGAATTGATGAAAAAAATATGTTTGAGTTTTGGGATTTTGTAGGGGGGAGATATTCTCTGTGGTCTGCCATTGGTTTGTCAATTGTGTGCAGCGTGGGTTATGATAAATTTGTGCAGCTTTTAGAGGGAGCGCATTTAATTGATCAGCATTTTTTGAATACGCCTTATGAAAAGAATGTTCCTGTGATAATGGCATTGCTTGGAATTTGGTATGGAAATTTTTTTGGGGCGCAAAGTTATGCGGTTTTGCCCTATAGCCAGTATCTTGATAAACTTGTAGATTATTTGCAACAATGCGATATGGAAAGCAATGGCAAAAGCGTGGATTGCGACAGAGCAAGAGTTAATTATCAAACGGGTCCAATTTTATGGGGCGCGCCCGGCACAAACGGCCAGCATTCTTTTTATCAGCTTATCCATCAAGGAACAGAAATGATTCCCTGTGATTTTATTGGTTTTGTAAATCCTTGTGAAATTGTAGGCGATCATCAGCAAAAATTAATGGCAAACTTTTTTGCTCAAACGCAAGCGCTTGCTTTTGGGTTGACGATAGAGGAAGTTGTAGAAAATTTAAAGAAAACTAAAATGCCGCAAGCGGATATAGAAAAATTGGCGCCGTATAAAGTGTTTGAGGGCAATAAGCCTACCAATTCTCTGCTTATAAATGAGCTTACTCCAAAAACCTTGGGCGCATTAATTGCTCTTTATGAGCATAAGATTTTTACACAAGGGGCGATATGGCGTATAAATAGTTTTGATCAATGGGGCGTGGAATTGGGTAAAGTTTTGGCAAATAAAATTTTGCCAGATCTTGGGAAAGGCAAAAAAGGAAATTATGATGTTTCCACAAATGCATTGATTGAAACTTTTAATAAAAATACTAAATAACAAGGAGGCTATTTGTGAAAAATAAAAATAGCGGGAAAAAATTTTTTAGTCTCAATAGCGTATTGACAATTATTGTTTGTATGGGATTAATTTTTGCAAATGTCGGTTTTGTCGGCGCTCAAAAAAAAGCTGTCCCCACGGAAGCTCCTGAGCTAGCGTTTGTGGGGGAGACGGATCAGCTGACGCCTGCATCAAGAAAGAGTTTGTTGGAGTTTGCCAATGCTATTAAAGATGAAAATTTTAAGGCTGTTTATATTGAGGTGTATAAAGATAAAGACAGCTCTAATGAAGAGAAACTTTATATGGATAGAGTGCAGAGCGTTTATACGGTTTTAAAGGAAGGCGGCATTCCAGCGGCAAAAATGAAATATATTAGATTTGCCTCAAGGGTGATGTCGGATGTGGAATTGGTCGTTGAGTAAAAATTTGAGTTTTAGTTTTGTGTGAAGTTATTATAGTTTATCGCATTTATTAAAACCCTTAGCGAGAAATCGTTAAGGGTTTTTTGTGGAAAGCCAGATCCAATGGAAAAGCCGAAAAATTGAGGGTTAAAAGTAAGATTGAATAGTTTTTAAAAAATAATTAAGAGACGCTTGATATTGAGAGATGAAAAGATAAGAAAAGTTTTAAAAAATAATTTTGAGCATAATGTTGTTTTATCTTTGTTTTTGTCGTGTCATACCCTCTTTTTGCGCAAGGCGCTTAGCGCCTGCTTATGAATAAATTTTCTTCCTGTCAATTTGCTTTGCGTGTTTGAGGGGCGCACACCGATCTGTTGTTAAGGCGTTGTGCGCCCCGAGTTACTAAAACTTGCGGAAAAAACTTATGAATAGGCGCAGCGCCGATAGGGTGTCTTTGGCTACTCCAATGCCCGTAATTGCCGTAGATTTTGCGAGATTTAAAGGAAAGAAAGATGGACGTGCAATTTTTCTTGACGTATAAATATCGCAAAAGATGTGGCAAGGACAGGCGCTGATGTTGCCAAAGATACCCTATGAAAAGGAAGCGCAAAAAAATAAAAAGAAATAAGTTTAAAGAGTGATAGTTTTCTGTTTCTTTTTTATAGAAAAGAGAAGTAAGCTGCAAATGTCGTTAAGTTTTGTCTCTTTTTTTTAATTTTACTAATTCTCATCACCGTTGCACTAGCCACTTGAATTCACATCATATTAAATATGTTACAATATTAAAAGTTTAGGTTTTTTATTTTGCAATTTGAGAAGAAATTTAACTTTAGGAGTTTACAATGAAAATTTTAGTAACTGGCGGAGCGGGTTTTATTGGGTCTAACATAGTAGATGCATTAATTGCAAAAGGGGATAAAGTTAGTATTATAGATAATTTATCTACGGGAAATAAAAAAAATATAAATCCGCAGAGCGCTTTTTATAAGGCGGATATTTCCAATGAAAAAAAGGTTTTTGAAATTTTTAAAAAAGAAAAACCTGAAATAGTTATTCATGAAGCGGCGCAAATTGATGTGCGGAAATCTGTTTTAGATCCCGCTTATGATGCAAAAGTAAATATAATGGGGTCTATAAACATTTTAAAAGCGGCGCAGGATTCGGGCGTTAAAAAAATTATTTTCGCTTCTTCTGGGGGAACGATTTATGGAGAATGCGGCGCAAAAGCTCCAGATGAAAACGTTTGCGGAAATCCGCTTTCGCCTTACGGCATTGCAAAGTTTAGCGTGGAGTTTTACATAAAATTTTATTGGCAAATTTATGGTTTAAAATATACAATACTTAGATATGCAAATGTTTTTGGACCTCGTCAGGATCCGTTTGGGGAGGCTGGGGTTGTGGCGATTTTTGCAAAGAGGATGTTGGCGGGCGAGGACATTTTTATTTATGGCGACGGTAAGCAAATGCGTGATTATGTTTTTGTGGGGGATGTTGTAAATGCGAATTTAAAAGCATTGACAAAAGGGGACAATCAAATTATAAATATTGGTTCTCAAAAGGCTGTTTCTGTTTTAGAGCTTGCAAAAATTATGGCTGAGATTACGGGATATACAAAAAAACCTGTTATGAAACCCAAGCGGGCGGGCGAGCTTTTCAAGAATTTTTTAAATTGTGCAAAAGCTAAAAAAGTTCTCAATTGGAAACCGCAATACGATTTAAAAAAGGGCATTGCAAAAACTATAGAATTTTTTGACAATCAGAGAAGCAAGGAATAATTTTTTGGATTTTAAAAAGTCAGTTTTGAAAAGAGGGGCTTGGAGGGCGGCAGCGAAGCTGCCGCCCTCCCATTAAAAAACTCGCTGATAAATATTGCAAAGTTTTATTTTATTTTGAGCAATTATTTTTTTAGCGCCTAAAAGATTGAAAGTTAATTGGGCGAGTTTTTTAAAGGTTTGCGCACGCTGAAGCGTGCGCAAACAAGCCCTAGATTTAGCAGTGAATCAAATAATTATATTTTCAGCAAAAGCCAAAAAAGTTGAAGCTTAAAAATGGAAATCAATAGTTTTAAAAAATAATTATGGGTGGAGAGTTGTTGTTGAGAGATGGAGAGTGAGCAAACAAGCCCTAGATTTAGCAGTGGGTCAAATAATTATGTTTTCAGCAAAAGCCAAAAAAGTTGAAGCTTAAAAATGAAAATTAATAGTTTTAAAAAATAATTATGGGTGGAGAGTTGTTGTTGAGAGATGGAGCGTGCGCAAGCAAACAAAAAGAAATAAGTTTAAATAGCGCTAATTTTCTGTTTCTCTTTTGTAGAAAAAGGAAGCAAGTTGCAGGTGTTGTTAGTTTTTGTTGTTGCCGTGTCGTGCTATCGCCCGCGCTCTTTTGGTTTTGCGGCGTAGCGGAGCGTAAGCGCTGCTATGCGAGAAATTTTTTTCGCCAAGAGGGCAAGGGAAACTGGAAGTTTCCTTT
>JAITCX010000049.1 GCA_031282945.1 Elusimicrobiota bacterium | reverse complement strand
ATTTCGCAAGCTTCAAAAGCATATTTTGGATTAAAAGATTTTCAGCAGGTAAAAATTATCCAGAAAATGTCAAAGGACTTAAACTTTCCAGTAAAAATTATTGCCTGTCCTTTAATAAGGCAAAAAGACGGACTGGCGCTTTCAAGTAGAAATATCTATTTAAATGCGCAAGAAAAAAATGATGCATTGATAATAAATAAAACATTGAAACAAGCGGCGCAAAATTTTAAAATAAAATCTTTAGATAAAGTTTTGGAAATTGCAAAAGATTCGTTAGCGAAAATACCAAATTCTCAAATTGATTATTTGGAAATAAGAGATTTTGACGATTTGTCGCCAGCTAATAAAAAGTCAAAAAAAGCGGCGATGTTAATTGCAATAAAAATTGGAAAAACGAGATTGATAGATAATATTATAATGGAGAAAAAATAAAGAGCATAAAATGATACAAACAGAAATGTTGATTATTGGAAGCGGTATAGCAGGGTTAAGTCTTGCATTAAAAGCCTCTAAATTTTGCAAGGTTTCTATAATTACAAAAAAAGAAATTTCCGACACCGCCACGCAAAAAGCGCAAGGGGGAATCGCCTGCGTGGTAGATAAAAGCGATTCTTTTGATTCGCATATAAAAGACACCTTGAGCGCTGGAGCGGGGCTTTGCAATGAAAAGGCAGTGCGCGATATGGTTTATCAAGCGCCTGAGAGAATTAAAGAACTTATAGAATTAGGGGTAAACTTTACAAAAAGCCAAACAACGCATTGCGGATATGAACTGGGCTTAGAGGGCGCCCACAGCAACCGCCGTATTTTTCATGCAGGCGATATGACGGGAAAAGAAATCCAGCAAGTTTTAGCTCAACAGGTTTTGGAAAATAAAAATATAGATATTTATCAATATCATACGGCAATAGATTTAATTTTAGACGAGCAAAATATTTGCCGCGGCGCTTTTGTATTAGACAATAAAAACGCAAAAGTTGAAACTTTTTTATCAAAAGCGACAGTCATAGCTGGAGGGGGGACCGGCAAAACTTATCTTTATACAACAAATCCAGACATCGCCACAGGCGACGGCGTTGCAATGGCCTATAGAGCTGGAGCAGACATCTCAAACATGGAATTTATTCAGTTTCATCCCACTTGTTTTTACAATAAAATTGAAAAATCTTTTCTAATTTCCGAAGCCGTCCGAGGAGAAGGAGCCGTTTTGCGTCTGCAAAACGGCGAGCCTTTTATGCAGAAATATCATCCTTTAAAAGAACTTGCGCCGCGCGATATCGTCTCTAGAGCAATAGATGTAGAATTAAAAAATAGCGGCGATGAATTTGTATATTTGGATATTAGCTCAAAGAAAAAAGATTTTATCACTAAACATTTTCCCGGAATTTATGCAAAATGCCTGCAATACAATATAGATATAACAAAAGACATGATCCCAGTTGTGCCGGCGGCGCACTTTTTATGCGGAGGAATAAAAATTGACGAGCATGGCAGAACCTCTATAGAAAATCTTTTTGCCATTGGCGAATCGGCATGTTCGGGAGTGCATGGGGCAAATAGACTTGCCTCAAATTCTTTGCTTGAAGGATGCGTTTACGCCTCCAATGTCTCTCAATATTGCAAAGATATCGCAAGTAAAGAATTTGTAAAATTTGAACCTAGTTTTAAATATGAGCGCAATACAAATAAAAGCGATGTGGACTTTGTAAAAAATTGGAAAACCATACGAAATCTCAGTTGGCAAAATTTAGGCATAACCAGAAATAATAAAGATTTGGCTTTTGCGCTGGATAAGATTAGAGAGATCAAAAAAACTATTGATAAAAATTTTACGCTCTCAAGCCTCACAACCGACAGCATAGAAATGCGGAATATAATTTGTATTGCTGAATTAATTGCTCTTTGCGCTATCAGTAGAAAAGAAAGCAGGGGCGCGCATTTTAATACAGATTATCCAAAACTTTTGCCTGACGCAAAAGATACAATAATAAATAATAGACATGAAAAATAAAGATCTAGATGAAATATTAAACCTTGTAAGAAAACCTGCAAGATATATAAACTGCGAGTTAAACTCTCATCCAGCCGACATGCAAAACGATTTTTCTATAGTTTTGTGTTTTGCGGATTTATATGAAATCGGCGCTTCAAATTTGGGATTGGAAATTCTCTATCACTTAATAAATGAAAAAAAGCTTGCTAGATGCGAACGCGCTTTTTGCCCTGATGATGATATGGGAAATATTTTAAGACAGCGCGGCATAAGTCTTTTTTCATTGGAATCAAACAGCCCGTTAAAAAGTTTTGATATTGTTGGATTTACTATCCAAAGCGAACTTTGCGCAACCAATATTTTAAACATTTTAGATTTATCTAACATAGAACTTTTTGCAAAAAACCGAGCAGATGGCGATCCTTTAATAATTGCCGGAGGTCCAGCTTTAACAAATCCCCAACCGCTTTGCGATTTTTTTGATTTGTTTGTTTTGGGAGACGGTGAGGAAGCTATTGAGGATATAATTTGCGTTTGCAGAAAATTTAAAAATAAAATTTCGCGCCAAGCTCTTTTAAAGGAGCTTTCAAAAATAGAAGGCGTTTATGTTCCAATGTTTTATCAAGAACAATACAATGCAGACGGCACATTAAAATCTATCACTGCAGACAATCAAATAAAACCTATCGTAAAAAAACGTTTATTAAATTTATCAAACGCTTATTTTCCAGCTAAAAAAATTGTTCCTTTTATAGAAACGGTTCACAATAGATTAAACATTGAGGTGGCGAGGGGATGTCCCGGCAGATGCAGATTTTGTCAAGCTTCAAAATATTACCGTCCTTGGCGGCAAAGACCTGTGGAACAATTGTTGGAATTGGTGCGAAACGGCATCGCTTTCTCGGGATATGAACAAATTTCTTTTTCATCTCTTTCCTGTAGCGACTACAAAGATTTAGACAAACTTTTAATAGAAACAAATAATTTATATGCCGATTCAAAAATAAGCATCTCTCTGCCGTCTTTAAGATGTACAAA
Organism: Elusimicrobiota bacterium; assembly: GCA_031282945.1. GTDB lineage: Bacteria > Elusimicrobiota > Endomicrobiia > Endomicrobiales > Endomicrobiaceae > JAITCX01. The sequence goes on along the minus strand of JAITCX010000049.1, from coordinate 411 downwards.
ACGATCGGTTGAAATTGCAAAATACATTAATAAAGATAAAAGACCGACCTTAACTTTTGCGCCGGAAGCTGGAAGCGATAGACTGAGAAATGTTATTGGAAAATATCTCAGTCAAGACGATATAGCGCAAACGCTTTTATCGGCCTACAGCATGGGCTGGGAAGTTGTAAAACTCTATTTTATGATTGGTTTGCCGACAGAAACATTGGACGATTTAGCGGACATAAAAAATATGTTAGCCATTATAAAATCTCAAGCAAAGAAAATGCAATTTACTATCACCGCTTCTCCATTTGTTCCAAAAGCGCAAACTCCATTTCAATGGGCGCCGATGGAAAGCGATGAAAAAATAAACGAGAAAATAAAATATCTCAATACAATAAAAAATGCAAATGTCCGAGCGCACAATCA
>JAITCX010000140.1 GCA_031282945.1 Elusimicrobiota bacterium | reverse complement strand
TTCCTGTATCTCTTGGAAATATTTTCTTTAGCAGTCTTGACGGATAAAAGAAAAGAGCTTTTTTAAATCTTTTCATTTATAGTTTCTTGAATTCTCACTGCAGGATTTGGCGGCCTGCTGTCTGTTTTTTTCATTGAGTTTTTCTCTCGCCGTCTTTATAGAAATCTTTTAATATCGCTTCCGCCATACGCTGCTTAACAGCCAGCGGTACAATGTCCTCGCTTAAACTTTCAATTGTCTGCAATGCGCTTCCGCTTGACAATAAAATACGCCAGTTTTCACTGACAAATCTAATATCCAATTTAAATATTTCATCAACGCTCGGCTTGAAAACAGAATTAAATATTGATTCAAGCCCCCGCTCAATTGCTATGCTGTCGCTTTCGCCAGTGGTAGAAATACCCGTTGTCAACTCTCCGTTTACATAAGACAAAGGCATATTTAAAGCTTCAGCTATCAATCCATTTATAAATTTAATACCGCTCTCAACGCTTGACATTTCTATATGCGTTGTTTCTATTTTGTCTAAGGCGTCTATCACAATAGACTTGCCAGCTTTTAAACCTTCATTTATTTTCTTAACTTGATTTGTCGGCATTTCGCTTTCTGTGTCCGCCACCAATTTGCGCAAATCATTGATCTTAAATTGCAATGCTTTTGATACATTAAGGCCGGTAAAAGTTGTAGCCATTATTGCCAATTGAAAACTAAACAATAATCTCAATATCTTTGATAAATCAAAATCCTTAAATGAAAACCAGTATCCAACTTTTGCATTTCCATTTTTAAAAGACTGCATTATTTGCTCAATTTCCAAAGGCTCGTCCGCCTGTCTTAAAACGCCGTTTTTATAAATTAAAAACAAATCCGTCTGTGCAGCCATTGCCGTTGAAAGCAAAGAAATCAATCCTTTGTCAGCATTGGCTTTCCCATACGCTTTTACTACCGTATCCCAAAACAGCGGCTTAATCTTATCGCTTATCCCCTCTGATCTCGCAAAACAATCCCGCAAGATTTTTGAAAACAATAAAGATAATTTAATGTTTAAATAATTTATCTCGTCTATTGGAAAAGTAAACGGACTTTCAAAAGTAACATTAAACTCCGTCTCTTGTTTCCTTGATAAAAAATTTATCGCCGTATCAATCGCGCCGCCAATGCTCATTTATACAATCCTCTCTCTTTTGCTGATTTCATAAGCCCCACATTTATTAAAAGACTTGCCAAACTATCAGGCGCATCGTCGTGTTCCGCTCCAACCTCATACTCCAAAAATTGTTTCTTGTATTCCGTATTGCTTTGCGCGCTTAAAACTAAACTCTTGGAAAACATTCCTGCATTTTGAATTTTCGCCTTTTTGTTTTCTACAGATTTAAATCCAATTATTTTGCAGCTCAAATTAAAATTCCTAAATTGTCTAATCGGCTCCTCTCCCAGCGCATTGTTTTCAAAATACGCTTGCTTGACATTGTATTTTTGCAATAGCCCGACAAGCTCTTTTTTGCAATCATACCAAGCAAGTTTAAAACAATACCCGGCAATAAAAAGCTTTTGAAACTCCCCGTACCCCTGCGCTATAGTTATCGCTGTTGTGTCCCCGCCCTCATGCGAAGGATCTATGCAAGCAATAGAACCTTTAGCTATATCAAACTGCGCATTGGAAATTTCCACATCCGCAAACGGCATCCGCGCTACATCGTCAATCTTTAGCAAGTAGGAAGCGTTTATGCTTGCCTCATCCACGCCCGCCAATCTCAATGCTTCCAAGTCCGTATCTAATTCCGGTATTGAGCCGTAAGGCATTTCTAAAGTTTTAATTGTCCGCCTTGTCAATTGATACAAATCATTTCTGTGAACAGGCTGGCCTAAAAGCCTTACCTTATGGCATAACTTTAAAAGCTCGTCATAAACTCTTTTTGCTTGATCTCTGTCCGCCCGACTGCTTGCTTCCGGCGTTATGGGATCATCCAAAATAACAAAATCAGGATGCCGTCCCCTAAAGCCTCTGCTGCCAAGCGATATCGCAATTAAATTCGGCTCTTTAGAATCATTGCCCGCCAGCTGTATCACTTCATTTGTAGAACGCTTAAAATCTTTCACCCCTAAACATTCCAAACACCGCCCTATCTCAATGCACAAATCCCGCGACCGCCTTTCCTCTTTGGTAACTAAAATAATCTTTGCGCCGTTTAGCGCTATTTCTTGCGCGCCTTTAATGATAACTGCATAATTTGTTTTCCCATAAGAGCGCGCCCCTAAAAGCAAACGCGGTTCCTCTTTATAACTAAAAATAAAGTCCGCCATTTCTATTTGCTGAGGATACGGCTCAGGATACCCGCACGCCTTAGCGCAAACTTTAAAATCGCTTATGTCAATCTTTTTGTTTTCATCGTCTGCAATTTCGTCCGGCGCAAGCTCTTGGATTTTTTCAAACGCCGAAACATCCCCATTGCTTGCCCGGCGCACAAGCCCTAAAACCATAAGAGCCTTAAATGTTATATCCTCAATGTCTAAATCCGGAAACTCTTTTTTTGCATACCTCAGCGCCGCTTCGTCCGGCTTTGAATTGATCGCCTGTTTTGCTAACTGCGCAAATGTCAACTGCTCTTTTTGAGCTTTCGCTTTCGCATATCCTCCAAGTTTAGCGATACTTTCTCTCTCATCTGCGCTTCGCTTATTGAGCGGTATCAACCCGTCTATATTTCTTTTATGTTTAGCTTTCTTTTTCATATCGCTTATCATTTCAAAAATGATTTTCTACATTGCATCTACTTTGCACAAGCCCGTATTATTATAATCCCGTTTTTGCAAAAAAAATATTTTTTAAATTTTATTTTTGCTGTTTTTTTCAAAATATTCTGTCAAAACTTGCGTCATAAATGTGTTTACCATTATGCACTCCTCGTCAGCTTTTTCTTTAAAAAAAGTTAAAGCTTCCTGCGAAATACAAATTCCTTTTAAGATTTTTTTTTGATTTGCTTTCAATTTTTTTCTGCCCACCTAAACCTCTGTTTCACAAGTTTTCTTGCTGTCTAAACTCTTGGATTTCTTTTATCAAAGCATCCAAAGCAAAGCCCAGTCCTTTGGCGTAACTTTGCCTTAAGCGGATATAAACAGGATCGCCGGCGTATTTTCTGTTTACTCGCATTTTCTCCTCTCTTATCTCAAGAAATTTATTTAATAATTCCTGTTTAGGAAGCTCCTGCGCAACTCTGTTTATTTCATCCGGATTTTGCAAAACATATTTCTCAATTTCATCTTGAATTTTTTTATTGGCCTGCCGGTAAAATTCCTCTTTCACTTGGTTGTTAACAGACAAGGCCGCCTCAAGCATATGCGGATAATCTAAAACACGGCCGTCTAGCCGCGAAACTTTCACATAAGCAAGGTCTATAACTTTCGGCTCAAAGCCGTCATTGAAAAGCTGATTTGCAATCGCATTTACAATATCGTTTTTTTTATCCTCGCCTTTTAGCAAAAACAAATTTTTTATAGACGCCATAATTTGCGCTAATCTCTTAATTTTGCTCTCAGGACTTTCGGCCTCTTGCGGTATAATTTTTGCGCTCTGCGCCGCTATTGTTTTGTTGTCAAAATTCATTGCCCGCCTCCTTGATTTTCTACCGCCTCCGCCTTTATTTCTTGATAGCGCTTAGCTAGGAAATCGCCCATCTCGCTGTTTGCTTTTCTTGACGGATAAGACCCCTCAAGAATCCGCATAAAATCTGTTTCGTTATCAATGAGCCAGTCAAAAGTTATTACCCATCCATTTTCGCCATGCCCAAGCAAAAACGGCTGTCGGTTTATTGCCGTTAATACATCGTCAAAAGTTAAATTCTTAGAGCTGCCGTTTTCGTATTTCAAGTTTTGCAATTGCCGCAATCGCTGTTTTAGCTTTTGCCTTCGCCATTTTGTCAACCCTTCAAGTTCAGGCAGAGGCGGATGTAATTTGCAATTGGCATTCCACTTTCGCATCGCTTCTTCCGCCGTTAAAAGAGAATTATCAATTACCTCTGCCTTACACTCACCAGCCGTTTCGCCGTTTGAAACGGCAAGAGAGTCTTTACTGTCTTCCATATCATCTTCAACAACAACTACATCTTCAACTACAACTACATTATCAGGTTGTTTTGTTTTTTCCGTGCCGCCTATTTTTTCCAAACAACCATTTGCTTGTTTTGGTTGTTTTAGGTTGTCGGCGTTTTTCAAATCAACCATTTGCTTGTTTTCATTTCGGCGGGCGTTGGCGTTTCCAATAGGCGCTCCGCCTTTCTTGCCGTTGTCCCGCAAGTTAGAGCATTTCTGCTGCCATTGTAAATTGTTATAATCCAAATCGGGCTTAATGCATTTAAACGCCATTTTTACCTCTAAGTCCGTAATGGCCGGCATTGCTGCATCTGTTTGGTATTGATAAATTGCTTTAATTAAGCTTCCAGCCTGCTCGTCTGTCAGCTCCGCAAACACTTCTGCATACTTCAAAGACAAAATAAAACTATTCTTTGCCATGTTCACCCTCTCAATAATCTGTTTACAACTCCCCGACAAAATCCGATATCTCTACAATTATACACGGCGCCTCCCGTGTATATTCTTTTGTTGCTAACACCTTTACTATTTGTGTATCGTCATTCCAAAACACTCCATTATAAGCGTCAAAAACTAGCTTCACATAATTATCTATATCCGCCCGCGGAAATTCTCTTGCAGGCTTTTTCGGCCTTGAAATTTTAAACTCTAAGCGCACTCTAAGCGGGGCGTCAAACGGCGTTCTCGGCGCATAGCGTCTGCTCAACAATAAAAGCTCCTGCTCCGCAGCTCTTGTTTTTTGCGGCGTATAAGAATGCCCCCCGCCTTTGCTAATCGCAAAGCGGGGGCGTCCTTTCGGCATGGCGTTGAAATTGTAAACTGTAAATTTAATACTTTCCACTCGTGATCCGTATGATTTTCGCTATCGTTTCTAGCCCGCTTTTATAAGCGTCACGCTCCTCCTCGTATCCGTCACAGTCAGAGCCTGCGTCATACGCTTCATTTACTGCGTCATATATGAGTTCTAAAGCGTCCTCAAGCCGTTCTGCCTTTCCCTTAAATTCAAATCTTTGTTGGTATTCGGCATAGCGTTCTGCTTCTTTTGATGTAAGATCTTCTTTTAATTTCGCATTTTCTTTTTTCACTCGCTCAAGTTCTTGCTCCGTTGTTTCAATTTTTATTATATTCACTTTATTTCTCCTCTATTATTTTGTGGTTTTCACCATCCACCGCTGCCCGCAGGATGGACTGCAGCCTATCTAGGAAAGCGTCCGCTTCTGCCTGCAGATTTTCTCCTTCAAGGATCGGCGAAGTCGTCCAAGCTTTAAAGTCAAAACATTGCCACCGTAATGTATCCAAAATACTTTTTAGTTTCTTATTCTCAACTTGCAGTGTTTTTTCTCTTGCATAAAGTTCATCTAACTTCTCCGCCTCAATATATCTGTATCGTTTTGCCATTTTAATTCTCCATTTTATTAACTCAACAATCGGGATCAAATGCGTATCCAGAAATCTTCTCAGTTCCAGCTGCACTCTTTTTTTCCCTAATTAGCTCCGCAATTAGACTTAATCTATTTGCCAAACTAATTAGCCAATACTCGCTGTACATTGAAAACTGATTATATCCCAAGTTATCTTGATAACTAGATACTATCAGCAAAAGTTGGGAACTTCTGTCCAAGTCATTAATTGCGTCTATAAAATGCTCCCTGACGCGACCGCCGTCCATCCTTTTTCATTTTACTGCTCCCCTTTTTTTAATTTTTTCCTCACAGGATTTCCTACCAACGCCAACTGCCCTGTGGAAAGTCTTACCAATTCCACCGCCAGCCTTTCATGTTTTTTTACTTCATTGTGAATATCGCTCTCTACATTTTCCAATCTGTTTAAAACCTCATCTATGCACTCTTTTCTATCCAATAACTTTAAAAGGCTTTTGAGCGTTTCTACCCTCTCCTGTATTTCTCCAACTTGTTTTATAGCTTCAAGATATTCTATTTCTGTTTCTGTGTCCAATCTATCCCCCTTTTTTTATAATACTCATCAATAAGTTTTTTTACCTTCTTATGATCTTTTGCAAAATCACTCCGCTCACTCTCCAGTATTTCTCTAAATGCCATAAGGTATTTAAGCATTAGTACAGTTTTCTCTACGGCAAGATCTTTCTCACCTTCCAACCTCTCAATCTTATCCAACAACCTAACTTCTTGCGCAAGAAATATTTCGCGGGCGTATCTTTTCTCAGCGGTCAAACGCTCAATGCGGGCAAGAGCATCCTCTAAGGAATTTATTTTGTATTTGCCGGAAATTTTCTTGCTCCGGAATTTTAACTGCAATTCTTTG
>JAITCX010000102.1 GCA_031282945.1 Elusimicrobiota bacterium | reverse complement strand
CTTGCGAATTTGGTATCTGGCGAAAACAGCAATTTAATGTATACCCAAGAAGGCGAGGTAGTTGATAAAGTAACAGGGCAGATTGTATTGGGATTTAATGATATAAAAAATGAGCAGGGGTATGTGAACCTTGCAAATGGAACAGCGACAGACGTTTTAACATTTATGAAAACAGACGCCGAGGAGAGAGCGCATAATTTTACGTCGAATGAAAGCGTAGCGAAAAGCGCGGCGGAAAGCGAGGCGGGATTTTTTCAAGCGGCGGCGTTTTTATCTAGCGGGCTGACATTTGGGAGCGCAAGTGGGGGGATTGGGACGGCATTGCAAAGCGAGTGGAATAAGACAAATACTAATAATGTTTTGATGGCTTATAATACCGCTTTGGCGGGGGAGGTGTCGGCGGAAGATAGGGCGAATTCGGCTTACTTTTATAATGGTAAAGTTGCAAAGGTTACAGACGATGGGAATTTTAAGGCATATAACATTATCGGTTATGCCATAGCTTTTGGGCAATATGTTACAGAAGAAATTAAAATGATTGATGTTGTCGGTGATGCTAAACAAGTTGCAAAAATGTCTGCAGAAAAAAAGAGTATGATAGAAGAAGCATTGGAAACAGAAAAAGTTCATGGTGATTTATTAAATCTTTATAGACTTTCAAAGATAGATGGCGGTTCTATTACAGAAAAAGCTACAAATTTGTTGGTTACTAACTCGTTGGATCTATGGACAACAAATAGACTAAATGATGCTTTGTTAAATACAGCAGATGACTATACTTTGTTAAATATAATCGCAAATAGATTAACAAATACATTGGTAAATCCAAACTTTAGGGTTAATGATACTCCGATTGATTTGTATAGTAATGTTTTTGGGTTTCAAACAGAAGCTCGTGATTTCATAGATGCAACATTATTGTCTGATAAGCGTATACAAAATATTAATGGAGCCGGCGGCTATGATGCTAGGAGAAATGGTGGTCGCCAGCATGGCGCTATAGATCTACTGACGCAGCCGGGCTCTCCGTTATATGCGCCAAATGACGGTGTTGTAAGTTTAAGTTGGGCGCCCGCAAAAGATAAAAAAGAAACTACAAATGTTGAAGGATTTCTGCTTGTAAGAATAAAAAATCCTACGATACCTTCTAAATATAACACATCGGCTGTTTTATATGTGGAACCAGTTGTAAAAGATTTACAAGTGGTTAAGAAAGGACAATTAATTGGTTACTCAAGTAATTTAAAGCTAAAACAAGACTATATAGCTGTTCCTAATCATACGCATATTAGAATAGAAAGTTTTGATTATAAGCATAAAATAAATATGAATGTTACTGACCCTACTCCGCTAATTTTTAAGAATGGGAAATGGTAGATTATGAATAAAACACTATTCTTTACATTATGCTTCATACCACTTTTAATATTGTCATGCGCTGACAAATCTAAAGAGAATAAAGGCGAACAGGATAATAATAAAAGTAATGCTAATTTAGAAATAAACCAATCCGCCCAATTAAATCTTGAAAATAATATAGATGAATTAGATCCTCAAAATAGAGATGATTATTGGGATAAATTAAAAGAATTTTATAATACGAGTGAGTATATAAATGTTAATCCAGAACTAATTCCAATATTTATTGTAGATGATAGCGTATATGAAATAGACAAAGATATGCATACTATTTATAAAAGAGGCGAAGGCGGTAAAAAAATTAAGATTGCATATTCCAAAGAGGTTTTTTCCGCACAAGCCGATAATAGAGAAACTAATTACAGCATTTACAAAAATCAAAAAGAGATTTATATTCTTTCTTTTTTTACCAGCGACGCTGCTTCTTACAATCGGTTATTTGCAATAAATGAAACTAGCGGGCAACTTTATGAAATAACTGTTAATGAAATATTTGGGTATTACAATTACACGTACATTGATGAAGGTCAAGTGTATGTATGTTTCTTTAATGAATTATCAAATAGATTGGAAACAGTAAATATTACGCCCTCAGGCGTAGGGAATGGAGTGAGCAGAAATATTGTTATAGCTAAGGAAAAAGATTCACCAGCAAATGAGGAATTAGTTATTAAAAGTTATGATAAAGATAGAGTTAAATTTTTCTTTGAGGCAACAAATGAAATTAAATATGAGGATAAAAAAACTGGGAAAATATATACCAAAAAACAAGTTTTAATGTATACGCATTATTTGCATTTAAAGACGCTAATGAGGGTGTTTGGCAAAACTGGGGTGGACCCCTTTGGCGCTTTTGACCTTATGTATGAGGTCACTCCTTATAGCGATGAGGAGTGGCATAAAATACATACAGGGGAGAATCCCACCGATTTGAAAATTTTGTCTATTGAGGAATTTACTGAGAATATAAGGTGAGGGTGATTTTTAGGTTTAAAAAATTATAGATATTGTAAGTTTTTGAAATATAAAAAATAACAATAGAAATTGCATAAAATATAAATAGGTCATTAAGAGGTTTTAATGACTGCATAAAATAGTATTCCAGAGTAATTTTTCCCATGGAATTTTAGTATTAAATATTTCAAACGCTTTATCAAAGTGAGGTTTCCCACCCCAAATGTCCAAATATTTCAAGCATTTAAAATATCCTTGCATTTTAATTTTTCTAAGTTTTGTTCAAATAGTTTTTGCGCAAAGAGCTGCCCGCCCAATCTCAATTTTAAATTGGCGCCCAACAAAATCAACAGCTTGATTATTTTCAAAACGATTTGCAAATCCTCCAAACTTTAAAGATCCGCAAGCCATAAGATTTAAGGCGTGAATTCATTTTTTATTTCAAAAATGTTATACTTATTAATCAATAATTAACGGGGCTATAGCTCAGCTGGGAGAGCGCTTGCATGGCATGCAAGAGGTCAGGGGTTCAATCCCCCTTAGCTCCAAATTTTCTTTCCATTTAAAATTCAAAGTTTATTCCCCCATTTATTTGATAAGCAAATTTCGCTAAATTCCTTTTGATATCCGTTCCAATAAAAATTCCTAGATTTTTATAAATTTTAGTTTCTCCTCTCAAATCCAAACCAAAACTCCATAAATCATCTTTAATTGCGCTTACCTTTTTCCTTCTTTCATACAAAACATTTACTTCATATTCGGCATTTGCGCCCATAAGCGTAAAAGCAAAATAAGGTTTTGCGCTAACATTAAAATGATCAAAAGTTTTGTTAAAACTTAAACCCGTCATAAGCTCCAACTTTAAATAATTGTTTGCGGCAATTTCAGAACCTTTTTGAGAGATATTATAATTGTCTATTTTTTCATTTTTTACATTTGCTCCGCTCAATGCTAAAAACGGTTTCAAGTTTTCAAATAATAGATCTCTATTTAATAATGCCTGCACGCCAAATTCAAAAGTTGTTAAGTCAAATTCTGCGCGCGAATCTGTATTTTGCGCTAAAACATGACCTAAACCATAACTAAAATTTAATTGTAAATTTATAAGTTCAAGATCAGCGTTTGCATAAATCCCAAAACGCTCGTCTGTAATTCTTGCTTTTTCTCCACCGCCTGCCGCCGTTAAACTTTTATAATTTATAAATGCGCCTAACAAAGTTTTATCAAAACTAACAATTTTAGCCCCTGCTAAAATTTCAGGTCCAAAAATCCCAAAAATCCCAAAAATTTCC
>JAITCX010000101.1 GCA_031282945.1 Elusimicrobiota bacterium | reverse complement strand
AAACATTAATTTTCTGTGCAATATAAAACTAATTTCTTAGATCAAAATAAAATTTTGCGCTGTTTGTCAGCAAATTTTTTAGAAGGGGGAGGGGGGCAAAGCCCCCTGCCGTCGCCCACGACTATTTATTATTTCGTCTTTCCCTCAATAATTCATAGGCCGCCAATTCATAATCTTTCTTTTTTCCATTTCCTATGAAAAGAGAAGTGGTGCTATTGCCATTTTTTATAATTTCCAATTCCTCGTTTGTTTTTGTTTTTAATTCTTTTTTACATTTTTCAATTCCGCTTTTGCCGCTAGCAAAAAACATTACATTTCTCCATTTTATTTCAAATTTTATAATACACTAGATTATGAATTCCCATTATTTTTGTTTGTTGAGGCGGCAATTGCATCCGCAAGAATACCTTGCACTTCATAAATATTTACGTTTTTGTTAAATTTCTTTTCTATAGGATCCTTGCTCGCCGAAAACCAAATTGATAACTCAGCATTAAAATCTAAAACTCCTGCAGTTGTGACTGAAAATGCAATAATGTGAGCGTAAGGAATGGACTTTACTTCAATTTTGGTTCCAGTAAAACCTTGAATATCTATAACGATAAGACGTTTGTCCGTAAAGATTATGTAGTCTCTAATAAGCTTATAGGCTGCTCCTATAACCTCATCTTTTGCAAGCAAGCTCCCCCATTCCTTTTTAACTTCTTCAATTGAAGTAGTATTAGCATTCCCCATTAAACCTTGTAAAAATCCCATATGATTTCTCCTTTAATAAAAATTACAAAATAATGGTTTGTTATTATTTTGCATGTGTGACAAATAATATATACGTTTATTATCGTCAATATTTAATGTTTCATGTTGTCCATTTCCCATTTCTCAAATTATAAAAACGTAATCACCTTTAAATGAGTTTTGTCTTTTATATTTTATCATTTAAATCCCACTTTTTTCCTCTAAAAAATAAATAATTTGAGATCATTAATTTTTCCAAAGAATATTTTTTCCCAACCGAAAAATGCCTTTGCCGTTAAAGTTTTGCTTCTTTTTCAAAAGAAGCGTGTCTTGCCTTTTAAAAGCCTCCCCATAACCTCATAATAAAACATACTAAACAAATATGATTACCTATTGACAAGCATAAAAAAATTTTGTTAAATCTAAATCAAGTAAAACATAGTTGAGTAGTATATTTTTGAAATTCAAAAGTCCTAATGAGTGGGGAATATAAAGTTGCAGATATATTTTGCTGTTCTCCTCTCCTTTTAGCGTTTAGGCGGGATTGATCGCCCGCCTAAATGTAAATAAATTTAATACATACTTTAATACATACTTTGTCAATATGATTTCTAAGTTTCAAAAGTCCTAATGAGCGGGGAATGTAATGTTGAAAATTGCATTTTGCTGTTCCCCTTTCATTTTTGGACATTGGCGGCGGGGGTAGAAGGTTTTTGCTCCCGCTATTTGTAAAAAAATGGCAGTAAGGAGGAAAAGTTGAAAACAAAGCGATGTTAAAAGCCTAGTTTTACAAAAGTTTTGAGATGTGTTTGGCAGTTTATATTTTAAAGGAGTGTAGAAAATGAATTTTCTTAAACAATGTATTAGTAAATGTTTGATCATCGCTCTGGCGGCCGCTGTGGTTTTGCCGCAGACAGCTTTTGGAGCTTTGGATAAAAATAAATATCCCCACGGAGAGACGGATCTTTCATATAGCGGCTCAACTTGCGGATCGCCTGCAATGATAGCTTATGAAAAAGGTTTTTTTGACGAGGAAGGCGTGAAGGTCACTTTGGTTAGTGGAGTTTCTTTTGAGGCGCAGAGAACCGCCCTTGCAACCGGAAAGCTCGCCGTTGTGAATGGGGATTTTCAGTTTTTCCCAGCGATATATAATGGTATAGATGTAAAACTTATAAGCGGTTTGCACGAGGGCTGCATAAAACTTTTGGTGTTGAAAAGCTCGCCGATTAAATCGCTAAAAGATCTAAAAGGCAGAAAGCTTAGAATCGCTGTTGATGAAATTGGCGGCACGCCGATGTCTGTGGCAAGCGTTGTGTTGGGCGAGCAGGGGATAAATCCTCAGGACACCAATGCAGTGGTTTGGAAGCCGTATCCATCTGATCAGATCATGACCGCCGCCGAAAAAGGCGAGGTGGACATCATCGCCGCTTGGGACCCGCGCGCAACTGAAGCGGAACAAAGCGGAAAATATAGAACGCTCATTGATATTGGTAAAGACGCGCCATTTGCCGGAAAATATTGCTGCTTCCTTTTTGCTTCTGGGAAAGTTGTGAAAAATAATCCAGATAAAGTTGCGGCAATTTTGAGAGCTTATGATAAAGCTACAAAATGGATCGGCGAGCATCCCGACGAGGCGGCGCAAATTTTGGTAAGCAAAAAATATGTACCAACTGACAATGTAAAATTGGTGGCTACTTTGTTGAAGAGCTATCACTACAATAATTTGCATGGGTCGCATAACGCTCAATCGCAAGAAAAAACTCAACAGGCAAAAAATGATGCAATATTTTTTGCAAAAGAGATGATAAAAACGGGGTATTTGCCTACAACTTTAGATGCGGCAAAATTTATAGACGGCATTTATGTAGATATTTTTGCTGTTGAAAGCGCATTTAATGCAAAGAAAAAATAAATAAAACGCTCAAGTAAATCTGCGTTTATAATTTGCCCCTTTCTAACTTTTTAGAGAGGGGCAATATTTTTATAAGGAGCATATTTTGGATATATCAGCACAAGGAAATGTAATTAAGAAAAAAAGAAAATGGTTTGATAAACCGCAAGTGGCTGAGGACTCCCACTATTGGAAACCTAAGTCTGAAGTTTGGGTGTGGTTGGCGGCGGCGGCATATGGACTGGCGCTTTTGTTAAATATAATTATTCCCTCGCAAGAAGTTTTGGACCCTCACGGCTATAGAGTTTTGCTGGCGGCATTTATCGTTTTGTTTGTGGGGGTTTATCTCATTGCATTAAAACGTTTGCAGCTGCGCAAAAAGTTGTATCATAAAGCGCAATTTATTTTTGCTCTGGGACTTGCTTTAGCGGCATGGGATCTCCTGACGGATAAGTTTGAGATTTTGCCTTTGCCGTTTTTTCCAAGCATTAGCGAAATCATAAGAGTGACAATTGACGATAGGGCTTTGCTCCTAAAGAGCATGCTCTTTTCTTTGCGGCTGTTTTTTGTTGGCTCAATTGTGGGCGCGGCGCTTGGGCTTGTGACCGGCGTGCTTATCGGTTGGTGGCGGCAATGGGATTATTGGCTTGCTCCTATTATAAGAATAAGCGGAATAATTCCCGCTGTGGCATGGCTGCCGATAGCTTTGGTGATTTTTCCCACAAGTTTTACGACGGGAGTATTTTTAATTGTGATATCCTCGTGGTTTCCCGTTTCGTCCATGATGGCGGGGGGTATAATTTCAACGCCCAAAAGTTATTTTGAAGTTGCCAAAACTCTCGGCGCAAATGAAAAATTTTTATTGTTCCGCATTGCAATTCCAAATGCCGTGCCTGCAATGTTTACGGGCATAACTTTGGCGGCGGCTTTTTCCTTTACAACGCTTATCGTTTCAGAAATGGTTGGGGCGGAAGCGGGTCTTGGATTTTATATAAATTGGGCTAAAGGGTGGGGAGTTTATTCAAAAGTTTATGCGGCGATAATAATTATAGCTATAGAATTTGCCTTAATTCTTGCAGTGGTTGGGGCGATAAGAAATTACTTTTTGAGATGGCAAAGAGGTATTTTAAAATGAGTGAATTTATAGAAATTAAGGATGTAAATAGAATTTACAGAGATGCTTTCGGCGGCTCAACTTATGCTTTAAAAGATATAAATTTAAGCATAGCGCGGGGCGAATTTATAACTTTTGTTGGACCCTCTGGTTGCGGAAAAACGACGCTCTTAAGACTTTTGGCGGGCTTGGATAAACCCCAAAGCGGCATCTTAAAAATAAACGGCGTGCAAATTACCGAGCCGAGTTTTAAACGCGGTTATATTTTTCAACAGCCGACTCTTTTTCCATGGGATACAGTTTATGAAAATGTTGCCATTGGATTAAAAGCTAGAAAAGTCTATCAAGAGAAAAAACATTCCATAAAAAATTATATAGACATGATAGGACTTGACGGTTTTGAAAATTCTTATCCGCATGAAATTTCAGGCGGTATGGCGCAGCGCGTTGCGATAATTAGGGCTTTGATAAATGAGCCTGAGGTTTTGCTTTTAGACGAGCCGCTCGGAGCTTTGGATGCATTTAAACGTATAGAATTGCAAAACCTTTTATTGAAAATTTGGCGTCAAACAGGAACTACAATGGCTATGGTTACGCATGATGTGGATGAGGCAATTTATTTGAGCAACCGCATTGTGATAATGACGCCGCGGCCGGGTCAAATTGTGGATGTGGTAAAGGTGGAAATTTTAGGACAGCGAAACCGAAACAATGATGATTTCATTGCGCTTAGAAAAAAGATTTTAAAGAAGCTGCATTTAGTAATATCAGACGAGGAATTGCCTGAATATGTAATATAAAGTTGGACAATATGAGATAAAAATAAAAGCAAACAGCTCAATGTTATAAGAGGGCTGTTTGCTTTTTTTATAGAATTTTATTTTAGGATTAGCTTGCTTTTTTCAATTCTATTGCTTTTTGCTTTCTGGTAATTTTTTTAGAACTGGTAGACTTTTTTACATTATAAGTTGCGGGACCAAAAATATTAGAATACTTTGTGTTTGGGGCATAGACCATTGGGACGGCAAAATTTTCTTGCAATAGTTTTTGGTTTAACATGGTATCTTTGTCAAGCCAAACATAAGCCAAAAGTCTTTTGTAGCGATCATGTTTTTCTATGTCAAATTCAAGTTCTATGTAAGTGCGGCCGTTTAAAAGTTGGGCGGTATAGTCCCTAGCTTTTTTGCCTTCTATAACAATTTGTTTCACATCTTCTTTGGATTTTTTAGCATCTCTCCGAGCTTTAGCGTTATTTTTGCTCTCGGGAGTGTCAACATTTAAAAGCCTGACAGTTTGCGTGGAACCTTCAAAAAAAACTTTTATGGTGTCGCCGTCTATCACGCTAACGTAAATAGCTTGATATCTTTGCGCAAATACGGTTGCCGCGCAAAATAAAAATGTTACAAGAATTAGCATTAACTTTTTTTTCATAAAACTATTCTCCTTTCTCTTTTATAAAAAAGAGAACAGAAATTATTTTTCTTTAAACTTTTTCCAATATATAAAAAATTTCCGTCCCTCAATGTTTTGAAAGTTTGACTGTTAGTCTGTAGTTTTATCATCAAAAACTCCTTAATTAAAAAATATTATCATTTCTCAATTTTCATCATCCCGCACTTCACCACCATTTTCTTAGGAGCTTTCGCAAAAACGATTGGCATTGAAATGACTTTTGTTTTTTTGGTGAGATATTTTTCATAATACTTCCTATCCTCAATTTGCTTTTTTGCCAGCTTCAATACTTGATCTAATTTTTCAACTTTATTTGTCTGTTTAACTTCCATAACAACATATAAAAAATCATCGAATTTCCAAGTGACATCTATAATTCCAATATTAGTATTATCCTCGCCCCAAGCGTCAAATCCGCAAGCCCACAATGCCAAGAGTAAACTGGAATGATAAATCGCTTCTTTAGCGCCGCTATCTTTAAATAAATTAAATGGAATTTTTGTGAGAACTTTACTGATCGCGTTAGAAAATAAAGAGGCGTCAAGTTTTATAATGCTTTCCTCAATTTGTTTGCTCAGTTCTTTTATTTCATCCTCAATTTCATTTATATTTTCTGTAAGGTTTAAATTTAAAAGCGAATCAAAAAAACTTTTTCTCACCTCGGCATTAGGCCAGCTCAATGTATATTTCTTTTCATCTCCCATCTCTATTTCTTTAATGGTTAAATAACCCGATTGAAAAAGCAGCGTCGGCACGCCAAGCTTTTCCATATTGAAACCCAATAATTCGCTTTGACTAAACGCTCTCTCCTGCCTATAAATAAGTTCGCTATATTTTTTCTGCCTAATAAGCGAAGCCAAAAAGCCGGGCGTTCCGCTTTGCAGCCAATAGTTTGAAAATTCTAAATCGGCAAATAAATTTAATGTTGAATAAGGATTATAAATAGCGGTTTTCCC
>JAITCX010000099.1 GCA_031282945.1 Elusimicrobiota bacterium | reverse complement strand
TTTTCCGCTATGCCGTTAGCCCTCATCAAACGCCATTTATAGTGATCGCCGCCCAGCCAAAGCTGAGTGATATTTTCGAACTTTCTATCTTGAGCAATTTCTTTTGGATTTATATGGCAGTGATAATCTATAACTGGGGTTTTGGCGGCAAAATCGCGGTAGAGTTTTTGCGAAGTAGGCGTAGCGAGCAAAAAATTCTCGTCTAAAAAACTATTCATTTTAACTCCTTAATCAAAAAAATGCCCGCCGCATTTTATTGTCGGCGGGCGTAAATTCTTAAGCTAAATATTTCTTTAATGTCTTTCTTACTGCGCCCGGGCCTGCCAAAAACTCTTCAAAATAACCTTCAATTCTATCGCCCAACCCAACTTCATATAAATCGCAGCCGAAAATTTTGGAATTGGAAAGTATAGCTTTTGCTTTGCCTTTTGCAGTTTCAGGTTTGCCGAGTTCCACCCCTGCCAATAGACCTTTGAGTTCATTTAACAATGGATCGGGACTCTGTTTAAACGGCTTGCCCTCATCGTCAACGCCGATCAAATATCTCAGCCAGCCCGCAATTGCCAAAGGAATAAAAACCAATTTGTTTAGGTCTAGTCCTCTTTCTTTATAAAGTTTTATTGTCTCGCCAAAACGGATGCCGAGTTTTTGAGAGGTGTCGGTCACAATTCTTTGAGGGGTGTCGGGAATATTTGGATTTGGGAACCGCACCGTCAAAACTTCTTTTATAAAGTCGGCGGGTTTAATGATGCCGGGATCCACCACCACAGGCATTCCCTCCTCGTAACCCACTTTATTTATTATCTTAAGCAAGTCGGGATCGCGCACTTCGCTAGAGATTGAAGTAAACCCTAAAATTGAACCAAAAATTGCAAGCACTGTATGCAGCGGATTTAAACAAGTGCAGACTTTCATTTTCTCAACTTTATCAACCGTCGCTCTGTCGGTAAAAAACACGCCGACTTTTTCAAGGGGCGGCCTACCGTTTGGGAAATTGTCCTCAATAACTAAATACTGCGCTTCCTCTGTATTTACAAATACAGCCGACATGGTATGTTCGTCTATTTTAATTAAATCTGCATTTGCAAAACCGATTTTCTTTAATTGTTCCTGAACGGCGGGAGCGGGATACGGCGTGATTTTGTCTATCATGCTCCAAGGGAAAGAAACTTTTTTTGGATCAGATAAATAGTCTATAAAATTCTGTCCCACAAAACCGTTTTGTTTATATGCATTTGCCACATCTAAAACGGCGGCTTTTAGTTTATCGCCGTTATGGGAAAAATTGTCAGTGCTGACAAGCGCAATTGGGGTCTTTCCGTTTTTAAAACGCTCTAACATCAAAGCGGTAAGTTTTGCCATTGCATGCACCGGCTTTTCGGGTCCCGCTTTAAATTCCGCTACCACTTCAGGTTTAAATGAACCGTCCAAAGTTTTCAGATCATAGCCTTTTTCAGTGATAGAAAAAGTTACCATTTGCAAACTTGGATTTGCAAAAATTTCTTTCATGCGCCCCCAAGCTTTTTCATCTTTAGAATCGGCTGGCACGGCCTCTGTTATACTGGAAACGACTTGCGGTTTAATTGTGCCGTCCGCTTTCATCACCACCTGCAAAACCAAATTGTCAAAAGGCTCATAAACTTGCTTTATCATATTAAAGCTAAATGTGTCGCAGACGATAATGCCTTTATCTGAGGCGCCTTTTTCTATGAGTTCCTGCGCAAGCACGGAGTGAAACGCTTTAAATAAATTGCCTGAGCCGAAATGCACCCAAACTGGACTTTTGGCAGTATTTTCTTTAATTTTTTGCGCGTCAAAATCAGGCACATGAATTCCGGCTTTTTCAAATTCAGCTTTATGCTCTCTTACATATTTTTTATTTTTTAGTTCCAACATAAATCCCCCTTACTTTTTATCAACTTTTTGGAGCGCATCCCAAATGCCCCAAATATACATTATGCCCATACCTCTGTCATAGAGGCCGTAACCGGGGTGCAGACCGGGACGTTGTTCCTCGTCCCAAATATGTCTGCCATGATCTGGACGGCAATAATATTTAAACCCTGCATCGTGATATGCCTTGACTATTTCGACAATATCAAGCGACCCGTCGCAAGAGCGGTGCGAGCTTTCAGTGAAATCGCCGTTTGGATAACGCAAGACATTTCTAATGTGGGCGAAATAAATTCTGTCTACAAAAGTGCGGATGATATCAGGCAGATCATTTTTATCGGATGAGCCGAGCGATCCAGTGCAAAGCGTCAAGCCGTTTGATGGGCTGTCGTTTAACTTCAAAAATTTAGCTATGCTTTCTTTTGAGGTGACAAGGCGGGGCAAACCAAAAATATCCCATGGCGGATCGTCCGGGTGGATTGCCATTTTTATGCCGCTTTTCTCAGCGACTGGGATAATTTCATCTAAGAAATATTTTAAATTTTCCCATAATTTTTCTTTTGTAAAACCATTATAAGCTTCAAAAAGTTCTTTCAGCCGTGCAAGTCTTTCTGGCTCCCAGCCTGGCATGCCCGCAAGACCTTTTTGATTTTTCATGTTCTCTAAAAATTCAAATGGGCTGATAGATTCGACTTTGGATTTCTCATAAAAAAGGGCGGTTGATCCGTCTGGCAGCTTTTTGTAGAGATCGGTTCTGGTCCAATCAAAGACAGGCATAAAGTTATAACAAATAACTTTCACGCCGACTTTTCCAAGTTTTTCAATTGTGCTTTTGTAGTTGTCAATGTAAGTTTTTCGTGAGGGCAGCCCAAGTTTTATGTCCTCATGCACATTGACGCTTTCCACCACGTCCCCGTTAAAACCGTTTTCCTTAATAAATGCCATTTCCGATTCAATTCTTTCCATCGGCCAATCCTGACCGGCGGCCATGTCATGTAAAGACCACACTAAACCCGTGACGCCCGGAATTTGGTGGACATGGCTTAAAGGGATTGAATCTTTTTTGCCGTACCATCTAAATGTCATCTGCATATTTTGCTCCTCCTTTTGTCTAACTTTTTAGCGGTTTCTCATTTTTAGCGCTAGACAATAAATCTATTTTTAAAATTATTTTAGAGAATATTTAAAATTATACAAAACTTTTTTAATGAGGATTAAAATTTTAGGGGCTTTTGGAAAGGCTTTATAAAATTTGCTAAATTATTAATATGAAAAATAATTTTGAAGTTTTTACAGATTGCGTTTATTTCCCATTGGATAGACCTTGCTCATATCAAAAAAATGAGGATATGAAATGCGGTAGTTGCCCTCATTATAAAAAGATTTCTCAGGAGAGTTCTACAAAAAAAATATTGATAATTAAATTGGGCGCAATGGGAGATGTTTTGCGCACAACTTTTTTGTTAAACGGTTTAAAACAAGTTTATCCTGAGAGCCATATAACTTGGATAGTTGCAAAAAATAACGCGCAAGTTTTAGAAGCGAATTCAAGAGTTGACAAAATAGTTGTTGACGATGAAAAAACAATAAAGTTTCTGCTGGAAAATTTTTTTGATATTGTTATAAATTTAGATCTTGATCCAAATAGTTTGGCGCTTGCAAAACTTTCAGTCAAGAAAAAGTTATTGGGGTATAGTTTAGACGATAAACGCGATATTATTTGTTCAAATGAGTATGCTATTAAATGGTTGAAAATGAGCGCCTATGATCAGCTAAAAAGAGAAAATGATAAAACTTATCAATTTTTTATGGCAAAAATAGCCGAACTTCCTAATGATAAATATGAGATAATTGTTCCGCTTTTGACGTCCTCAGTTGCTAAAGCTAATGAGTTTTTAAAGGGGTTAAATCTCGGCGCATACAAAAAAATAATTGGGTTAAATCCCGGCGCTGGAAAACGCTGGCCCCTAAAAAAATGGACGACTGGGGGTTATATAGAAACGGCAAAACATTTTTCTAAATTGGGCTGCATAATTTTGCTTTTAGGGGGCGCCCAAGACGAAAAAGAGGTAAATGAAATTTTAAGTCAAAACATAAAAAATGTTTTTTCCGCAGGAATAAATCACAGCGTTGCGGATTTCTTTGCCATTATAAATTTATGCGATATAATTTTATGTCCTGACACAATGGCTCTGCATGCAAGTTTGGGACTCAAAAAAAATGTTGCAGCTGTGTTTGGACCGACGTCTCAAGCGGAAATAGAAATGTATGGTAGAGGAACAAAAGTTTTTGCGGATATAGATTGTCTGTGCTGTTATAGGCAGACTTGCGATAAAAAACCAAATTGTATGGATTTGATAGATCCCCAAACAATAATTGATGCTATGGAGAAATATATATGAAAATAATTGCAATGATTCCAACTTATAATGAAGCGGGCAACATAAAAGAAGTAATAGAAAATATTCTTAGTTTGGATAAAAATTTTGAAGTTTTAGTTGTAGACGATATGTCCCCTGACAAAACTTATGAAATAGTTGAAAAACTAGGACAAAGCGAACCGCGCATTCATTTGCTTTTGAGAAAAGAGAAAAGAGGTCGAGGTTATGCTGGAAAGGACGGCTTTAAAAAAGCTTTAGAGTTAGGGGCTGATTTTGTTGTGGAAATGGATGGGGACGGATCCCATGCCCCAAAATATATTCCGCAATTTTTGCAGGCGGCGGAGGGATATGAGGTGATCATTGGGTCAAGATATGTTAAAGGCGGCAAAGACGACAAACGCAATTTTTTAAGGAAAGCCGTGTCCAATTTTGCAAGGAATTATTTAGCTTTTGCAATAGGCGCTAAAGTAAAAGATCCGACTTCCGGGTTTAGAATGTTTAAAAGAGATGCGCTTAAGAGTTTTGTAGATAAGCTCAAAGCCAGCGATCCATTTATAGTTACTGAAGTTTTATATTATGTAAATAAAGGCGGCTTTAAAGTAAAAGAATATCCCATAGAATTTTTGCCCCGCATTTCTGGAGTTTCTAAGCTAAAACCCCTGACGCTTGTAAAATATCTTTTTAAGGTTTTAAAGTTAAGGTTTTCTTAATGAATTATAAAGCTCTTTTAGATTATAAATATCTTATAAATCTCGCTCATGCGGTAATTGCTTTTATTGTCTGCAGTTTTTTGGTAGGCGACACAATATTTTATGAAAATGTTTTTCTTGAGCCTATTTCAACTTATGATCAAAAGTTATTTCTTTTTATCAATAATTCCCACTATAAAATTTTAGATTATCCTATGATGTTTCTCACCTATTTAGACTCCACTGGTCTAAATATAAGCATTATAATTCTTTTTATTTTTTGCGCCATAGCATTAAAACACTATCATCCCAAAAATTTTTTAATATTGTTTGCTTTACTTTTACTTGCTCTCTTATTTTCCTCATTTGTTTCGCATTTAATAAAAGAATATATTCATAGACCAAGACCCATGGCTGTGTTTAGTATTTTTGATGTTAAATCTTTTTATGAATACGGCATAAAAAACTCTTTCCCTTCAGGCCATTCCATAAGCGCTTTTTCCATGTGTTTTTTTGTTTTCCTCGTATTAAAAAAATATCGCATTTTCTTTTTAGTTTTAGCTATTTTTGTTGGGTTTGAGAGGATTTATGTGGGCATGCATTTCCCTTTTGATGTTTTAATTGGAGCATTAATGGGAATTGTTGCGGCAAATATAATGGTAAATATCGCAAAGAAAATAGGGGCGGTTTAGAGAGAGGGAAGTTATTTTATTTGGCTTGTGCATTTAGATTTTTTTGCAAATGCAATATTGCTTTATACCCGCTAAATTTTTTAAGATTTTTGTTTTATGGGGTAACTTTTAATGGAGATTTTTAGGTGAAAACTTTTTTTATATATTCTTTTGGGTGCAAGGTAAACCGCTTTGAAAGCCAACTCATAGAACAAAAATTAAATGAACAAGGGTTTGTTAAAACCGCAAATTTAAATGAAGCTGATATTATAATTTTCAATTCTTGTTCCGTTACAAATATGGCGGATAAAGAATGCCATTATTATATTAGAAAAACGCTTAAGCTTTCGCATAATCCCAAAATAATTCTTACGGGTTGTATGTCAAAAACAGCGGGGCTTAATGAACTTTATCCAAGCTTAGAAATTGTAACTGACAAAACTAAACTTTTTTCTGATCCGCAAAAACAAACTATAAAAAACTTTTCAGGGCGCTCCCGAGCATTTTTAAAAATTCAGGATGGGTGTAATAGTTTTTGTTCTTATTGCATTGTCCCATACATTAGAAATGAACTTTGGAGCAAGCCCTGTAAAGTAATTTTGGATGAAATTTGCGAGCTTAACAAAAAAGGGTTTTATGAAATTGTTTTAACGGGAATACATATTGGAAAGTTTAAACCCTCAATAGTTGAGCTTTTAGGAGAAATTGTAAAAATCCCATTAAATTTTAGAGTGCGCCTGTCGTCTATAGATATAGGCGAAATTGACGATAATTTAATAAACTTATTACAGCAATACCCTCATAAAATATGCGATCATTTGCATATTCCTCTACAATCTGGAAGCGATAAAATTTTACGCCTTATGAACAGAAAATATAGCGCGCTTGAATTTAGTAAAAAACTTTTAGATTTAAAGAAACGGTTTCCTCAAATTTGTATAAGTTCAGATATTATTGTAGGTTTTCCGGGCGAATCGGATTTTGACAATCAAGCAAGTCTTAACTTCATAAAAGATCATCCCTTTTCGCGTTTGCATATTTTTCGCTATAGCGATAGAAATTCAACCGCCGCTTCAAAGTTTAGCGATAAGGTTGCGCCTGAAAAAATTAAACAGCGGTCTAAAGAATTTTTTGAAATTGATGCGCTAAAAAGAAAAGAATTTTTAAAGCAAAATTTAAACAAAGAAAGTTTTGCGGTTTGTATCAATGGGAATAAAGCCCTTACTTCAAATTATATTTGTATTTCAAATGTAGAAAAACAAGAGGGGATTTTTCCGGTAATAATTAATAGCCAAGCAAGTATTTAATGCTCTTTTGTAAAAAAGC